>JBDTJP010000026.1:0-4429 GCA_039935755.1 Saccharimonadales bacterium (SeqCode) | reverse complement strand
CCACCTTTTCGGTATCAGTCTTTTTGATAGTCTTTACGTAACCTGGAACGATTTTACTATCAATATCGGCCGACGCGATACCTGTCTGAGCAGTAATATCTACATTGGTAGATGTACTTGCGCTATCTGTTTTAATTGTTACTTTGGCCCTTGGCAGTATGCTGAAAGCGTAAATACCAATAATCACCAACAGGATAATTAGACCAATTGCACCAAAAAACATCAATCTAAATCGATTAAAATCAGGAACCCTTAGCTTTTTATTAGCCCCTTTGGCTGATTTATCCTTCTTAGACTTATTTTTAGATTTCTTAGACCCAGAATCCGAATTGTCGCCAGTAGTCGTGTCGTTATCCAGCTCAATCACCTCCTCGGAACTGGCGGCAGCTGCTAGGGCTCCAATTGGCGCCTGATCGTCAATACCGGCATCACCAAAGCTATCGTCATCAGGAGCGCCATCACCTTGACCGATAGGTACATCAGGAATAGTAGGTTTGCTAAGCGGCGTTTTGGCGACATGCAACCCAACTGCACCGGCTAGGGGCAAAACATTGTGATCAGATGTAACTAAAACTAAGTTCTTTTTATTTGAATCGGCTGTACGCTTAAGGAGTCTAAGGTTGACAATCGATTGTAGTGTAGTTGAACGCTTTGGCAGCACCACGGCAACAATTTTGGATTTAGCAGAACTAACCTTATCTATTATTGTCGTTATATCGTCATCGGCATCGATATATATAGTGTCTTTGTTGCTGACAGCTGTCATATTTTGAGCATCCTGTCGATTCGGTTCTTTACGGATGTTACGGGCCGATTCTCTTGCATTTGTACAGTGTCGAGGCCGACCCTAAGTAGCCCAAGTGCAGTAATAAATGTATGGTCAACAACATTGCCTGTTTTGTCATAAATATCTACCACATCATCGGGTTGGATGTGTTGCACCGAAGGTTTGCGGGTAAATGCTAGGTCTTTGTACCAATCAGATTTAGCGACTCTTTCCATGAGCATATCCAGCGATGATCCACCCCCGCACAGTAGTATTTTATGTGGTAGGTTTTCTAGGCTCTTGAATTCACTTAGGGCTAGTTCTATACCGCTAATCCAGACGTCCAGCGTCTTATTCAGGGCAGTATCTATAGGCTCGGCTTCTTCGGCAGTTACGTGCCCGGTGTTGAATTCAAGCTTTAAGTCCTCTGCATCGGTAAACGGTATAGCCATTTCGCGCTCAATCGCTTTGGTGTAGGCCCGGCCACCAATGCCAAATGATTGCGTACCCTGGACGCCGCCATCGTGCAACACGGCAATATCTGTTGTGCCGCCGCCAATATCAACTAATATTGCGTTCATGCTGGCGTTCGGATCGTTACCAATCACTGAGCGTGCAACAGCAAATGGCTCAGCAGCTACAGCCACTAAGTCTAGGTCTAGTTCCTGAGCGGTACGCTCTAACGCACCAATATGAACTAATGGAGCAAAGGCGGTGTATAGCTGTACTACGACGTCTTTACCCTGAAAGCCGACTGGGTTTGTAACGGTATAGCCGTCAATATCTATCCTAACTAGCGCACTGTTTACCAGGCGAATCTCGACATCTTTGCCACCAAGTTCCCATGTAAGTTGTTGTTTGGCCTTCTTTTGGGCCCGTTCTTGCACTAAGCGAATAATTTGTTCTGTTTCTTCAATGTCTAGTTGTTTGGTTGGGTTCTTACGCCTAACCCTAACTGTTGTAGTCATACCCTTAACGAGCTCTCCAGCAATACCAATAATAGCCGTCCTGACGCTTACGCCAGCTTGTTCTTCGGCCTGGCTTAAAGCCTTGTCACAGTTGCGAACTACGCCTGCTATATCGGCAATAGCCCCAGACTTCATGTCAGTCAGTGCTTGATGCTGACGCCCGACGCCTATTATCTTGAGTTGATCGCCCTCAACAGAGGCAACCAGTGCCTTAACAAACTCGGTACCAATATCAAGCGCTACGATGTACTTGCCGTCGTCTTTAGCCTTACCTTTGCGCGCGTTAACGTTGTTCTTTATCTCTTTAAATTTCTTAAGCATAACCTCGTGTCATTGTACCACATACAGAGGTATTGATAGCTGATTGGCCTAGTAATACTCCCATTATTTTGAATTTTGTTCGCTTAAAACTGCTAGGCTGCTGCTGCCATTGTGACGATCTCGCCAACACGCCCAAAGAATTCCATATCCATAGGGCTAAATGAGCCTTCAGAATTCCTAACTGCTAAGTCACCAATGACTTTTCCTTCACTAGTAACGAGGCCAAACTCACCGAACCCTGCCCTAGCCGTATCAACTAAGTTTGGGTTGGTGCCAGCCCCGTCTACAACAACTTCCATGCTCGTCACTTCCTCGCCAGATCCCATAGGGAAAAACCTTAAACCGCTGGGTAAATTAGGTAAATGTGATGTTGACATTGTTGATCCTTCTTTTTGTTTTACTTGATGATACAGTTAATCATACACCAGATTTGTATTTTGTCAGTGAAATAAGTCACAATTTTATACAATCTGAATAATTACTGTAGGTTAGCTTTGATACGGCGAACACCAGCAGATGAGGATTCTTCTTTTAAGATCTTGAACTTCTTGCCATCCTCGTGTAGTTGGCCGGTGTTATCAACATGTGGGCCGCCACAAATTTCGAAACTAAAAGGCTTATCAGTGCCGTCGGCAATCATTTTGTAGACTTTAACACTATCGCCATAACGGTCGCCGAACTGACCTAATGCTCCTAACTCTTCCCTGGCAACTTTAGTAGGATACTCAGCAAAACTAACCTTTAAATCTTTTTTGATCTGCTCGTTTACAATATCTTCTACCTGCTTAATCTGATCTGGGGTTACCTTTTCGGGGTGGCTAAAATCAAAACGCAGACGTTCTTCGGTGATATTACTACCACGCTGAATTACGTGATCACCTAAAACTTCCCTGAGGGCCTGATACATAAGGTGCGTAGCGGTGTGGTACTTTTTGTGTTGCAAAGTGTGCCCGCCGAGCCCACCCTTAAAGGCACCCTTGCTAGCCGTTTGGCTACGCTCGCGCTGCTGTTTCATCAGCTCATCGAACTCTGACTTCCAGTTATCAGACACTACAACCTCTTGCTTGTAGGCCTCCTCGACACTCAGCTCCATTGGGAATCCATAAGTATCGTAAAGAGTAAATATCTCCGTGCCGGTTAGCCCATCACTAGTTAGCTTTTGGAATTCTCGGATACCTTTGCGGAGAGTTTGGCGAAAGACCTTTTCTTCTTTTACTAATGTATCGATTACATGCTGGCGATTCTGTGCAACCTCTGGGTAATCCTGGTGATATAAATCGGCAATAATCGGTACTATCTGTTCTAAAAAGTTTTGTTCAATCCCTAGCTCAAATGCAAACCTGATAGCCCGGCGTAGCAAACGCCGCATAACATAACCCTGCTCCTTATTGCTAGGAACCACGCCATCAACAGCCAAAAATGTAGCTGCACGCAAATGATCAGCAATAACACGCATACTTTCGGTGTGGCTCTCGTAGTTCTTGCCACTAATCTTCTGTAACTTTTCAATGATTGGCCACATGAGGCTGATTTTAAACACATCTGGGCTGTCAATCGCTGCAGCTGCGATCCGTTCTAAGCCACCACCAAAATCTACGTTAGGGCTCTTGAGTGGCTCAAACCCGCCGTCGGTACGCTTGTACTGCATAAACACTTGGTTGCCTATTTCCATAAACTGTCCGGAATCGCTGGCGGGGTGAGCTAGGCCGTATCCTTCGGCGTGATTTTGAGGACCAAAATCATAAAAAACTTCGCTATCCGGGCCGCACGGGTCACCAATCGGGGTTTTATCTAGGCCACCGCTACGGCTCCACCAGTTCTCGCCGTCATCATAAAAGAAGATTCGCTCACCAGGTTTAATACCTCTTTTGTTGCCGTCTTCTTGACTACCAATTTCGGCAATCTTAGCATCAATGTCTTTTTGCTTAAATAAATCTTGCCATATCTTGGCAGCCTCATCGTCTCTAGGTATACCATCCTTTTCACTACCAATAAAGCAAGTTACATATATCTTGCTAGGGTCTAAGCCGACAGTATCAACCAGGAAACTAAAAAACCATGAAATTTGGTCTTTCTTAAAATAATCACCCAGGCTCCAGTTGCCAAGCATTTCAAAAAAGGTCGTGTGGCGGTTGTCGCCAATGTCATCTATATCTTGGGCACGCAAACAAGTTTGGCTATTAACCAGGCGTTTACCGCTATGATGTTCAGACCCTAGCAAATATGGAATAAGTGGCTGCATCCCGCTGCCTGTAAATAGCGTAGTTGGATCGTCTTGGGGCACAAGCAAAGCCCGCGGGATTTGCTTGTGCCTGTTTTTAACAAAAAACTCTAGGTACTTACGTCTAATTTCCTGTGCATTCATTTATGGTAT
>JBDTJP010000025.1:0-4321 GCA_039935755.1 Saccharimonadales bacterium (SeqCode) | reverse complement strand
CACCATATGATTGGTATTTGGATCGATGGAGTATTTAGCTGGATAGATGACGGCAGCTGGGATATAAGCGTTAATTTTGATAGCGACGCGCTAATAAGCAATGTCCGGATGCAAAGCGATGATTTGCAGGTGGAGTTACTACTAAATGACTTTGTCGATTCTAGCGTTAACGCCTTTTGTAGGAATATAACTCTTACTAACCAATCCGACAAACCGCGTACCATTAGGCTATTTATGCACCAAGTATTCCAGATATCACAGGAAGGTCGGGCTGATACAGCTATATTTGTACCAGAGGAAAACTACATCTTAGACTACAAAGGCCGCTGTAGCCTACTTATATATGGCCAAGACGACCAAGGTACTCGCTATGATCAGTTTGCAATCGGCAGCTATGGTATTGAGGGTAAAGAAGGCACGTTCCGCGATGCCGAAGACGGTGAGCTATCTGGCAGCTCGATCGAACATGGTGGCGTTGATTCGGTTATACGTTTCAGTTCCCTGTTAGAACCTAAAAAATCTACACTTATATCATATTGGGTAGTTGCAGCCGAGACTCAGCGCGCAGCCGAAACGATACACCTAGAGATCAAAAAAGACGGTGTTAGTGCTAGGATGGAACAAACCCGTGAATACTGGAAGCAGTGGCTATCTACTGGTGCCAATGCTATGCATACTGTCGATAGTGAGTACCTAGAAATGGTCAAAAAGTCGATGCTGATAATAAAAGCACACACCGATAAACGGGGTGGCATAATTGCCAGTTGCGACTCATCTATCTACAATTATGGACGCGATTACTACAGCTATGTATGGCCGCGCGATGGCGCATATGTAATGTGGCCCCTCATCAGGCTTGGCTACACCGAAGAACCCAAGAAGTTCTTTGAGTTCTGCCGAGACATATTGACACCCGAAGGCTACCTAATGCACAAATACCAGCCAGACCGGGCAATTGGGAGCACTTGGCACCCAATGTTACACGAAGAACGCCTAGAACTCGCCATCCAGGAGGATGAAACGGCAATAGTACTATATATGTTGGGTGAATTCTATAATTACGCCAAGGATGAAGATTTTGTACGCAACCTATACAGCACATTCATAAGCCCTGCGGCCGGATTTTTGGCCGGATTTATAGATGACCAAACCAACTTGCCGCATGCTAGTTATGACTTATGGGAAGAAAAGTTCTTAACCACTACATATAGCGTAGCTGTAACCTACCAGGCACTACTGGTAGCGGCTGATTTTGCAGAACAGTTTGAATTCCCAGATGACGCCTTGGCTTGGCGAGCAGCCGCAGAGCGTATCCTGACCGGTGTCGATGTATTCTTTGACCCCGAACGTAAACTGTTGCGTAAGGGATTTTTGCTAAAACAAGACGATACACTAGCTTTCGATAACACTCTAGATATATCTAGCCTATATGGCCAGATGATGTACGCCTACCAGGGCACGCCTGATCAGATACTTGATACAGTTAAGGGTATAGAGGAAATACTACTCAATAACAGCCCTAGCGGTGGCAGCCCGCGCTACGAGAAGGACAACTACTTTGCATCCGACCCACAATATATGGGTAACCCATGGTTTGTTACTACGCTTTGGCTAGCCCAATACTACATTAAGAGCGGTAACCCAGATCGTGGCAGAGAACTAGTTGCTTGGGCAATGGAGCGCACATTGCCTAGCGGTGTGCTGTCTGAGCAGGTTAATCCAACTGACAGCAAGCCTATTTCTGTTGCGCCATTAGTATGGAGCCACGCCGAGTTCATAAACACGGTAATTGATCTGTCTAAAGTAACCAAGAACTCTTAAACTGTATTGTTTGTGACAATTAAAAAACCCAACATGACGTTGGGCTTAAAGATACAGATGAGTGTTGGGGTTATTTCTTCTTTTTGACTTCGTTGCGACCTAAGGACTTTTTGGTCTCGATATATAGGACGTGCTTACGAAGGACAGGGTCATACTTGCGAAGCTGAAGCTTGTCTGGTGTGTTTTGTGTATTCTTACGCGTGTAATAGTGCCTATGTCCGCTCTCTTCGCTGACCATTCCAATTACTTTACGCTTGTCGCCTTTTTTTGCCATAACTAGATGAGTTTAACAGATTGCGCCCTTTTGCACAAGACTTACTTTCGGGAATATAATGGAGCCGTCGTGGAGATTTGAACTCCAGACCCCCGCCTTACCATGGCGATGCTCTACCACTGAGCTACGACGGCACAAATGTACTGGCAAATGATAGCAATTATTCTCTGTTAGAACAAGGCTATTTGAGCTCTAGTCAATATATTCCATGCTGGCCGGAACCATTAATCTTTTATGGTGGTCACCAATACTTATGGGATATTCGCCATTGAACGAGGACAGAGTAAAGTCGGTGTCAGGTAATCCGGTGGCATCAACCAATCGGCTGAGCGAAAGGAACCCCAGATAGTCACAGCCAATTTTTTTGCGCATTTCTTCGGTAGTCATATTAAATGCAGCTAATTCGTTCTGATCCGAGGTATCAATACCATAAAAATCCGGGAAACGAATAGGCGGTGAAGCTATTAGGACTGTGACTGAATTTGCATTAGCCTGTCTAGCTTGCTCGACTAACCGTGGCATTGTATTCATCCTAACTATCGAATCATCGATTAATATAAGATCTTTCCCGGCCACGGCCTCTGGAATCATATTGTGCTTACGGCGTAATTCTTCTTCGCGTTTGCCATTAGGCTGTATGAAGGTACGCCCGATATAGCGGTTTTTAATAATGGCCTGCCGATGTCGGAGTCCTAGCTTCTCGGCATAGCCTTCGGCAGCCGGAACAGACGTATCCGGCACTGGCACCACTAGAATATTATCGGATTCAGCCATTGGCGGGTGTTCCAGCGCTAACTCCTCGCCAAATCGTCTTCTGACTTCATTGACGCTTTTGCCATACAAGTAACTATCGTGCCGAGCAAAATAAACAAATTCAAAAATATCCAGTTTTGGGTCTCCATCAGCAAGCATGCGAGACTCTAAACTGTCGCCCTGGATTATGACCATTTCGCCAGGCATAACCTCACGCTCATAGGTTGCCCCTATCGTGTCGAGTGCACAAGTTTCAGACGCAATAGAGTACCCAGTTGCTGATTTGCCAATAGCGAGAGGACGTATACCTTTAGAATCACGGAAAGCTACAACTGTATCGTCTTGCATAGCTACGCACGAAAACGCACCTGTAAAATATGGATATGCAACACCTACCGCATCAGGCAAATTAAGACCTTCGCGTATATGCTGGGAAACAACATAGCTCATCATTTCTGAATCGTTCATGTGCTCAGGATGCATGTTTCGGCGCAATAAATTAGCCGCCAAATACCTGGTGTCGGGCAGATTGCCATTATGGGCAAATGCATAACCTAGAGCACGGTCTGTCAGTGGTTGAGTGTGCCTTTCCTTATCACCATCTGTAGAATACCTGTTATGACCGATTGCAACAGAGCCTCCTAAATTATATATATCCTCTGGAGTAAAAACATCGCGAACCAATCCCTTGCCATGAACAGTTTCGAGTCTTCCGTCCGGTAAAATACTAGCTATGCCAGTAGCCTCTGTACCACGGTGCTGCATCGCAAACAGACTTTCGTATGTAGCCTCAGTAACACTTGTTTCTGGATCAAATCCTACAAGTGCCGTTACTGCACATTTTTCGTGTAACCCCTCCGACATTACTTACAAGTATAGTTTACGGCGATAACCTACACAAGATAATGGCAATTTTGACATCGTTCTGTCCTAGGACTTGTTGGCAACGAAATGAGTGCCTGTATCACCGGCAATGATTTGCTCAACAGGAGTACCAGCCCGATCAATGTAAGCATCAATTCCTGCGGATGCAGCTGCTATTGCCGCTGTCACCTTGGCAAATACCCCGCCTGTGCCCTTCTCCGACCTAGCAGAGCGGTTTTGGGCCATCAGCAGTATACTTGCCCACTCTGACTCTTCGACCTGTCCTAGCTCTTGCTCATGATTGTCGTATACACCGCCTTTGTCATTAAGTAAGAATAACGCGGTTGCGCCAACCTCTTGGGCAACACGCGCAGCTAGCCCGTCGTTTTCGCCGCCATATTCTAGGAGTGCTAATTCTTCAACGCTTAATGCGTCGTTTTCATTACCAACAGTCACGATGCCACTGTTTATATTGTCTTGTAGTAACTGCCTAACGGTGGGGCCCGATTCATCATCGCTAAAGTCTCTGTGAGTGACCAACAATTGGCCAGACTTTATGTTTCTGGTGAGCAACTCGTTCTGCCAGGCAGTAAACGACTTTGCGCTACC
>JBDTJP010000024.1:0-6726 GCA_039935755.1 Saccharimonadales bacterium (SeqCode) | reverse complement strand
AGCGGAGGCCCAGCTATAACTGAGTCGGGGCAAGTTTTTGGACTGCTTACTTATCGCTACCAGGATCCTGCCGCCGAGAATGCTGCCAAGAGTTACATACGTGACATAAAAGGGTTCCAAGATCTCGCAGGTTCTAAGAATGTAAATCTTTCCGGCGATAATAAGACACAGGTTGCATGGGCCAAAGGTCTTGAGTTGTTCTCGGAGAGCCATCTATCGGCAGCAGTTAAGCAGTTTGACGAGGTTAAATCATTATATCCAGCGCATACTATGGTTAGTTCGTACATAGATCGTGCCCAAGAGGGCATTAAGCAAGGCAAGGACGTCAAAGGCATACCATTAGCACTAATATTAGTTGGTATCGGAGTTACTGTCATCGGTACAGGCACAGCCGTTGTGTTCATAGTATTGCACCGTAAGCGACATGGTATATTTAAGGCAAATCAGCCAACTATTGGCGGGCCAGCACCAGTATCCCCACTGCCAGCTACAGCCCTCGATGCTAATGGTGCAATGTCAGCTCCAGTCAATGCAACCGGCCAGCCAGAAATAGTAGCCACAGGCTTAAACCCAGATAACATAATTGCACCAGTGCAAACGACATCTAATCCTCAGCCAATTTCTCAGATATTGCCAGCACCAAATAGTAATGACCAAGATGTATTGCCGCAGCCACCAGCTCCACCGCAGCAGAATGGTCAATAGCGTTGTCTGAGTCAAAAAAATATTCAAGATTATATGCTCCCGGCATAAAATTAACAGAGGATTTTTGGCTCCATGATAAAGCGTTGCTGGATCGTATACGAAAGCTGTTTGCTGATGATAGAGACGTTGAACTCGTACTTTTTGATGGTATATCGCAGGATCGATTGTACTTGGTGGCAGAGCTTAACGAGCGCGAAGCTCACTTGCAACTAGTGACGGATATGCACCGTAACTTGCCAGAGCAAGAAGTATATTTGATGTGGGATTATCTAGGAACTGAAGAGGACTACTCGGTCATCGCTAGAGGAGTAGAAGCTGGGGCTAGTCATTTTTTGCCATTGGTCACCGAAGCCTCAAGTCCCAAGGCATTTGACATTGAACATATGCAGAGTGCCATAATAAAAACGATAGAAGAGGGAATGCGCAGTGATATTCCGAACTTGCGCGCACCGCTTAATGCGTCTACGGCGATAATGCAACTACATGAGAAAGTTAGGCTGTATAGCGTAAAGCGCCAACAAAATAATCAGCCAATAATCGAAAAATCAGACATTAGTGAAGATAGTAGTCCCGTCGGAATTTTTGTGAGCTTTTCGAATGAACCGCTAACTACCGACAGTATTGTCACTCAACTTGACCCAAATATGTATGGTGAAATAGGCATTGTAGGTACGAACGTAGTAACTGAGCTGGTACAATAGTTGTATGAGTTATTGGAAAGAACGCAGCCAGCCGTACAAACCGGGCCAGACAGCCCCTTTTAAAGTCAGCCGAAGTAAAATAGAGCTTTTTACTCAATGTCCACGCTGTTTTTGGTTGGATGCCCGGCTTAAGATTAAGCGACCGAATGGTCCTCCATTTAACATTAATAAACTCATAGACGAGCTTTTTAAAAAGGAGTTTGATGTTCACCGTGCCGCAGGTACAAAGCATCCTTTGCAAGAAGAGTTTAATATTGAGGCAATACCATACAAGCATGACGAAATTAACACTTGGCGTGAGAATTTTATAGGCGTATTCACTACACATGAGCTAACTAATCTTCATGTGTTTGGGGCTGTTGACGATGTTTGGGTAAACGAGCAGGGGGAGCTAATGGTGGTAGACTACAAAGCTACATCCAAAGATAAGCAAGTTACTGCGCTTGGTCCTGTAGGCGGTTGGCAAGATAGCTACAGAAGGCAAATGGAGGTTTATCAGTGGCTTTTACGGGCTAAAGGATTCAAAGTTAGCAATACTGGGTACTTCGTCTATGCTACTGCTGACACCAGTAAAAAAGACTTCAAAGACGTAATTGAGTTCCGGACAAGCGTATTTGCATATGTCGGTAGTGACGCATGGGTAGAACCTACCTTAGTAAAAATGAAACAATGTATGGATAGCGACACCATGCCACCAGTAGGAAAGGCTGCCATGGGCGGGGACTGCGACTACTGTATGTACGCGCGCAGTCGGACCGAGCTAACACTGAGTGCTTTACAAAATAATAAGAAATAATTGCCACAGCAGGCTATAATATAACTATGTTAGATATACAATTTATACGCGATAATCCTGTGCTTGTAGCCAAGCGGTCACTACAAAAGGGTTACGAAATAGACGTAGAGGGTCTCCTTGGGCTTGATACTCATAAACGTCAACTACAGCAGCAGGTTGAGGAGCTTCGTCGTCAGCGCAATGAGATTGCTGAGAATACCAAAGGCCAGAAACCCGATCCTGATCATATAGCTAAGGGTCGAGAAATTAAAGCCAATATTCTAGATCTAGAACACCAGCTGTCATCTGTGGAAAATGACTTTATGGTGCTTCTGAAGACGATACCGAATATGCCGCTGGATAGTGTCCCGATTGGTACCACCGAGGCAGACAATGTTGTAATAAGAGAGGTCGGCGAGCATCCCAGTTTTGATTTTGAGCTGAAAAATCATGCCCAAATTGCAGAAGCAAAGGGTTGGCTAGATAAAGAGCGGGCTACTAAAATTGCTGGCGCTCGGTTTGTATATACGATGGGTGATTTAGTACGTCTGGAGTTTGCGCTCTGGCAGTTCGGAATGGATGTACTTGGTAACAAAGACATATTACAGAAGATCATCAGCGATAATAACCTAAATATTAGCGCTAAACCGTTTGTACCTATCTTGCCACCAGCAGTTGCTAAGCAGGAAGTCTTTGAGGCCACTGGCCGGCTTAATAAACAAGAGCAAACATATAAGATAGAGGACGAAGACCTTTGGCTTAACGCTAGTGCTGAGCACACCATAGCGCCTATATTTTTAAACGAAATACTACCCGTATCGGATTTACCAATCAGATTCGTGGGCTACACCACGGCTTTTAGACGAGAGGCCGGGACGTACGGCAAAGACACCGAGGGTATTTTTAGGCTCCATCAGTTCAACAAGTTGGAAATGGAAAGCTTTACGACCTCAGATAGTTCACTCGACGAACACTTATTTATGGTTGCTATCCAGGAGTATCTAATGACACAGCTGGGCTTGCCGTATAGAGTACTCGAAAAGTGTACAGCTGATATCGGACGACCCAACGCCAAGGGCGTTGATATTGACGCGTGGCTACCAAGCCAGGCTGTGTACCGCGAAACTCACACAGCTGACTACATAACTGACTACCAGGCTCGGGCCATGAAAACCCGTGTTCGCCAGGACGACGGCTCAATAGAATTAGTTCATACTAACGACGCTACGGCGTTCTCGCAGCGTCCACTGATAGCAATTATCGAAAATTTTCAGACAGCGGAGGGTGATGTCAGAGTTCCAGAAATTTTAAGGCCATACATGGGCGGCAAGGAGGTTATATGATCAAAAAACTCGAGATACGCGGAGTCCATTTTAAGATAAATCCTAAACTTATGGCTTATACCACGAAGAGGATCGGACGTTTAGACCATTATGTCTCTAAACATGCCCGCGAAAGCATGCATGCAGAGGTTATTCTTAAGGAAGAAGTAAAAGACGCTAAGAAAAGTTGTATATGTGAGGCTGTTATTTATTTACCGCACGGTACGTTGGCTGCCAAAGAGGCGACTATAAACATATACGCTGCGATTGATATTGTTGAAACAAAACTAAAGAATCAACTGAAGAAGTACAAAAGCATACACGGTAGTCCAAAGTTGCACCAGAGGGTTATATCACGCTTTAAGCGCTCGTCGGTCGAAGATTGATAAGATCTAGCTTAGTTTAATGTTCAGTTTCTTGTTGCTTGTTGTGTTATCAGTAAAATTGCCTGGTGTAGTTATGCAGTTTTAAGGTACAATAACAGTAAATTTGAGTATAAATACCGACAGAGGGAGTGAGAGTACGTGAATAAAGTTTTCAAAAAAGTTCTTGGGGACCCCCAAGCTAAAACACTGCGAAGAATGCGACGACGAGTTCGAGATGTTAATGCGCTAGAACCTAAATACAAAAAGATGACCGACAAGCAGCTGCAAGCTCAGACAGCCAAGCTCAAGAGTCGCCTCAAGAAGGAGTCGCTCGACAAACTTTTGCCTGATGCGTTTTCACTGGTCCGAGAAGCCGCTTGGCGTACGCTTGGCCAGCGTCACTTCAACGTGCAGCTCATAGGTGGAATGGTTCTACACGAAGGTAAAGTGGCCGAAATGAAAACCGGCGAGGGCAAAACGCTCGTAGCCACGCTACCGGTGTTTTTGAACGGTATTACGGGCAAAGGCGTCCATGTGGTCACCGTCAACGATTATCTAGCCCAGCGTGATGCTGGTTGGATGGGCGAAGTTTTTGGGTTCTTAGGCCTAACCACAGCGGTTATTATTGCTGATGAATCCTATATATTCGACAAAAACTTTAAGAATAAAGCTCACGACGATCCTCGCATGCAAAGACTTAAGCCTTGTAGTAGGCAAGAGGCTTACGCTGCCGACATAACCTACGGTACAAACAATGAATTCGGCTTTGATTATTTGCGTGACAACATGGTCCGCGAGACAGAACAACTGCGTCAGCGTGAACTACATTATGCCATCGTGGATGAGGTAGACTCTATCCTGATTGACGAAGCCCGTACCCCTTTGATTATTAGCGCTCCGTCTGTGACCAGTGGCACCTCGTACGCTCAATTTGCAAAAGTTACACGCCAGCTTAAGAAAGACAAAGATTATGAAACTGACGAAAAACGGAAAGCTGTGGTCCTAACGGACGACGGTGTCGATCATGTCGAGAAGATTCTAGGTATTAAAAGTTTGTATGGCACCGACAACATACGTACTATTTATCACCTTGAGCAAGCTCTAAAGGCCCAGGCGCTATTCCATCGTGATAAAGATTACGTTGTTACTAAGGACGGCGAAGTTGTAATTGTGGATGACTTCACTGGTCGTTTGCTAAAAGGTCGACGTTATAACGAAGGTTTGCACCAAGCAATTGAAGCTAAGGAAAGTGTTGAAGTACAGGAAGAATCAATGACCTTGGCCACAATTAGCTTCCAGAACTATTTCCGTTTGTACGAAAAGCTATCAGGTATGACCGGTACGGCTGAGACAGAGAGCGAAGAATTCCACCAAGTCTATAAATTAGAGGTAGTTCAGATACCATCAAACCGTAAACTTGCTCGAGACGACCGCACTGATCGTATTTACCGTACCGAGATGGGTAAGTTCAAAGCAATTGTTCGTGAGGTTGCATCACTACATCACAAGGGCCAGCCTGTACTTATTGGAACAGTGTCGATTGAAAAAAACGAGATTCTAAGCAAATTACTTACAAAGTCTAAGATTCCACACCAGATGTTGAATGCCAAAAATAACGAAGGCGAAGCTAAGATAGTCGAAAAAGCTGGCCTTAAAGGCGCAGTTACGCTTGCAACTAACATCGCTGGTCGTGGTACTGACATTGTTCTTGACGATATAGCCAAAAAAGCCGGTGGTTTGTTTGTGCTAGGTAGCGAACGGCACGAATCTAGGCGTATCGATAACCAGCTACGTGGTCGTTCTGGCCGTCAGGGTGATCCTGGCACGACCCAGTTCTTTGTTAGCACAGAAGACGACCTGATGCGTATATTTGGCGGAGAACGTATTGGCGCTATGATGACGCGCCTAGGAGTGGACGACGAAACACCAATCGAAAACCGTGTTATCAGCAAGAGTTTAGAAGGCGCCCAGAAGAAAGTAGAAGGCTACAACTTTGATACTCGTAAAAATGTCGTTCAGTACGATGATGTCATGAATCGCCACCGTAAAGCAATTTACGCTATGCGCCGAGAGATTTTGATGCATGCCGATATTAGCAAACGGATCAAGGCCTATCTAGAGGAAGAAGCCAGGGCTTTAGCTAATTCGCCGTTATTACTATCTAATCAGTTCGAATCAGTAATAACAGAGAGTTTCCCATTCGATGATGAAACACTTGATCGTCTTTTTGATACTGATGCTGCTAAGTTCGGTAAAATATTACTAACCGAAGCCATGGAGCTTTATGAGGGTCGAGAAGCCGCATTTACACCAGAGATAATGCGCAAGGTAGAGCGTGATATTTACTTGCAGGTATTAGATAACCTTTGGATGCAACACCTTGAGAACATGGATCACTTACGTGAGGGTATTCACTGGATTAGCGTCGGTCAGCGTGACCCATTGGTTGAATACCGTCGTCAGGGTCAGGCTATTTTTGAAACGCTGCAGAACACGTTGCGTCATGAAGTAGTACGAGCATTGTTTAGTGCCGAGCCTATAACCGAAGATCAACCGGTTGAGACTGAGCTTACTAAAGCTGCTCGTTATTCAGTAGATAACGCTGATCAGATTCTTGAAGGTGAAGAATTTCATGAAACTGATTTTGTCCCAGCTAAAGTCGCTCAGGCGGTTAAGAAGAAGAGCCACGAAAAGATTAAAAAGGCACGTAAAGCCGAGCGCAAGCGTCGTGGCAAAAGCAAGAAACGTAAATAAATGAAGCACACGACGACCGAAGTTACCCTGAAAAACGGGTCCAAGGGTCTGTTTATTCACGTACCTAATGCAAGCGTTATGAGCTTCGAAATTAACTTTCGGGC
>JBDTJP010000023.1:0-8215 GCA_039935755.1 Saccharimonadales bacterium (SeqCode) | reverse complement strand
GAGCAGCTAGAAATTGCACTTAGCTTTGTCGAGCAAGTCGCTAGCGAAGGCAAACAGGTGCTTATGGTTGGTACTAAGCGCCAAGCCCACGATGTTGTTAAGAAAGTAGCCGAAGAAACTAACATGCCATACGTTGTTGAGCGTTGGCTTGGCGGGATGCTAACAAACCGAGCTACTATTGGTGGCCGCGTTAAGCACCTAAAAGACCTAGAATCCAAAATGGAAACTGGTCAGTTGGCTGCAAAGTACAACAAGCTAGAGGTCCAGCGTTTCCAGGAAGAAATCGAAGAAATGAACCACATCTATGGTGGTATCAAGAACTTAGCGGCTAAGCCTGGTGCCGTATTTATAACAGATGTTATTAACGACCTTAATGCCTTGCGTGAAGCTAAAAAGCTAGGCGTGCCAGTTATTGCGATTGTTGATACAAATGCCGATCCAACACTGGTTGATTACCCGATCCCAGCTAACGACGACGCTATTAAGTCAGTTCAGCTCATAACTGAATATATTCATGCAGCAATTGAAGCAGGCAAGGCTAGCCATACCAAAAAGGCTGATAAAGCCGCAGAAGTAGCAGAAGCAGCCACAGCTGCAGCTGAAGTTAAAGCCGAAGCAGATGCTAAAAAAGACGAAAAATAGAACTTTATACCTAAATTCATAGGAGGAATGTATGGCAAATATATCGATAGATGAGATTAAACGGCTCCGGGGCCTAACTGGTGTCGGCATAACTGACGCCAAAAAGGCGTTAGTCGAGGCTGATGGTGATTTTGATAAAGCCCTAGAGGCTATGCGCAAAAAAGGCTTAACCAAAGCCGAAAAGCGCGGTGAGCGCGAAGCACGTGAGGGTGCCGTCGGTACTTATAATCACGATGGCCGCATTGGTGTTGTGCTCGAACTAAACTGCGAGACTGATTTTGTGGCACGCACTGATGAGTTCGGTGATCTAGTTAAAGATA
Source organism: Saccharimonadales bacterium (SeqCode) (assembly GCA_039935755.1). GTDB lineage: Bacteria > Patescibacteriota > Saccharimonadia > Saccharimonadales > JBDTJP01 > JBDTJP01. The sequence goes on along the minus strand of JBDTJP010000023.1, from coordinate 7,253 downwards.
TCGCAATGCACATTGCAGCTAGTAGCCCTGAGTTTATATCATCGGATAATATCCCAGTCGAGGCACGCGATGCAAAGCGCGCTGAATTTGCCGATAAAGCTAAATCCCAAGGTAAGCCCGAGAAGATGCTCGATGGAATTGTTGAAGGGATGCTAAAAAAGCATTTCGCAGAGCGTTGCTTGCTTAACCAGCCATATATTAAGAATCCCGACCAAACTGTTGAGTCCCACATAAAAGATAATATTGCTAAGCTTGGCGAGAATATCGTTGTTCGCCGGTTCTCACGTATCGCTCTTGGCGAAGTGGAATAAAGAATCTCATCAGTCTATAATATAATTATTAAGAGAGGATTTACATAATCATGCCCGCACGTACCGAATTGTTTGATGCCGAGAACAGAAGACATAGCAATGCGTTACACGGACGCTTTTTAGCTGCTGTCGGGGGCGCAGCCTTAATGTTCGTCGGTGTGCTGATAGACTCCTCTGAGATAATAATAGGGGGCGGCGCAGTGGCGGTAGCTGCAGGCATTCACGCTAGTGCTGACTCTAACGTACACGGTCATATGATCGATCGTTTGAATAGACAAAGTAATCAACCTCAAGGAGAATTATGAATCTAGGCCAAACGGTTAGCCAAGCTAAGTCAAAATTTAATCAAGCAGTCGATCACTTCGGTGATGAAATTAAAAAGACTCGTACTGGCCGAGCTAGTGCTGGCATGCTCGATGGTTTGATGGTCCTAGCTTACGGCGTACCAACTCCAATTAATCAGGTAGCTAATATTACTGCCCCAGAAGCGCAATTGATACAGATTACTCCGTTTGATCCTAGCAATTTGCAAGCTATATCTAGCGCTATTCGCGAAAATCCAAGCTTGGGCATGAACCCAATGGATGATGGCCGGGTTGTTCGAGTTCCTGTTCCGCCACTGAATGAGGAACGTCGCCGTGAGATAGTCAAGATACTTGGAGGCAAGACTGAGGACGCATTAGTATCACTTAGAAACGTGCGCCACGATGCGCTTAAGGACATAGAGCTAGCCAAGAAGGACAAGACAATTGGTGAAGATGAGGCCAAGCGGCTCGAAAAGCAAGTAGACGAGGCCATGGCCGTGGCTAAATCGAGCATAGACTCGCTTAGCAAGTCTAAAGAAGTCGAAATAATGACCGTTTAGCTCAAGCGGGATAGAATATCTAAATAAGGGTAACTATTTAAGGCGTGTAAATGTATAATAGTTTGACATGACAGCTAACGAGACGTTAACCGTGCCAAGGCACGTGGGTATAATAATGGATGGTAATCGCCGCTGGGCTAAGTCCCAGGGTTTGCCGACTCTGGAAGGCCACCGTCGTGGCGCCGAGACATTCAAAGACATTGCTCTGCAGTCGTTTGAGCGTGGCGTTGAATATGTATCAGCTTATGTATTTTCGGCTGAAAATTGGCAACGTACAGAAGATGAAGTGGGATACCTTATGAACCTAGTTGTTAAGGCTGTAGATAAGTACCTGGAAGAGTTTAATGAGCGGGGCATAAAGATTGTAATACTAGGCCGCAGGGAAGGTCTACGCCGCAAGGTTATTGACGCAATTAAGCACACCGAAGCCCAAACCAAGGACAACAAAACCGGTACTTTGGCACTATGTTTAAATTACAGTGGGCACGATGAGATAGAGGATGCAGCCGCCAAAGTCTTGTCTTCAGGCGCTACTATTAAACCCGAATCAATCAGGCAAAACTTATATCACCCAGAAATTCCTGACCTTGATTTTATAATTCGCACCTCTGGTGAACAGCGTCTAAGCGGCTTTATGTTGCACAGAGCAGCTTACGCGGAGCTATATTTTACCACGACATTATGGCCGGCTTTTACATGCAATGACATGGACAATGCTTTAGATGAATATGGTTTACGTAAACGGAGGTTCGGATCTTAATGTCAGTATTATTACTTATTTTTGGGCTGTTATGTTTCATTGCACTAGTTGTTGTTCACGAGTTTGGACACTTTATTATGGCCCGCCGCGGTGGCATTGAAGTAGAAGAGTTTGGTATTGGGTTTCCGCCTCGGGCAAAAGTACTTACAAAGAAAAATGGTACAACCTACACACTAAACTGGCTACCGCTAGGTGGTTTTGTGAAGCTTAAGGGCGAGAATGATGCCGATACTGAGCCGGGTACGTTTGGCGCAGCCCCACTCGGTACTAAAGTGAAAGTTATGTTGGCTGGTGTGGTTATGAATTTACTGGCAGCATTCGCTATATTGACCTTTTTGGCGCTGGTTGGCATGCCTAAATTAATTGATAATCAGTTCACAGTACCAAGTGACACAAAAATTGTTCGCCAAGACGTGCTCGTAAACTACGTCGAGTCGAATAGCCCAGCTGAAAAGGCTGGCTTGAGGGTAGAAGATAAGCTCTTAAATATTAGCTACAACGACCGAAAAAGTATTGTAGGTATTGTATCGTCCGATAAACTGCCGGCATTAACAAAACGATTCCAGGGTAAGTCAGTAGACATAGCAGTTAAACGCGATGGCCAGGTTAAATATCTCCCAGTTAAACTCCGCAGCGCCGCAGAAGTAGCCAAATCAGCTAAAACAGACCACCCAGAAGGTGTTCTAGGAATATCGACTCAGGAATTTGTGGTTCAGCGTTCAACGTGGTCGGCCCCAATTGTTGCCGTTGGTTTCATGAAGCAAGCTACAGAATTAACGTTTAAGGGACTGGGCGCAGTGGTAGCAGACCTGTTTCGCGGAGATACGGCCGAGGCTAGTTCGCAGGTATCCGGACCAATCGGCATAATCTTTATTTTAAAGATTGCCAGCACGCTGGGATACCAATCTATATTAATGATAATTGCTATTATTTCGTTAACGCTTGCCATTATGAATGTTTTGCCGATACCAGCGCTCGATGGCGGCAGATTGTTCGTTACACTGCTGTTTAGGGCTATCCGTAAGCCTCTGAAACAGCGTACGGAAGATTTAATTCACGGCACAGGCTTTATGGTCCTAATGTTTATATTCGTGCTGATTACCATAGTAGACGTACGAAGGTTCTTCTGATGGCCAAGGACTTAAAGCCACTGGATGCAGAAGTTACTAACAAGAATAGTGAAAAGCCTAAATCACGGCTTTATGGTCCAGTTTTATCTATCTTAATAACTCTTGTAGTTTATGCTTTAGGGCAACTACTTGGCGGTCTAATCGTAGGGCTTGTTGTCGGATATGTGAATCATTGGACTCCAGCTCAGGTAGCTAGTTGGTTGTCGAGCGGGAACGCTTATGCCCAATTTTGGTTTGTTTTGGCTACCGAAATTATCTCCGTCGGTATGATTTATAAATTCTTGCGTTGGCGTAAATCCGGCTTTAAAGATATTGGTATCGGCAAGATTAAGCCAAACTATGTCTTGTACTCAATAGTTGGGTTCGGGCTGTATTTCTTGTTATTCTTTGTAGTTGTGATTGTCGTAAAGCTTGCAATCCCAAGTCTAGATTTAGAACAGAAGCAGGAACTTGGCCTAAACATGTCAGCGACTGGATCAGCTCTGTGGCCGTATTTTATTAGCTTGGTGATTTTGCCGCCAATTGCCGAAGAGATATTGGTACGAGGATTCTTATTCGGTGGGTTAAGGACCAAGCTAAGGGTTTGGCCTGCAGCAATTATTGCCAGCACTTTGTTTGCAGCGGCGCATTTGCCTGAAGCGAGTAACGGTTTGCTGTGGGTAGGAGCGATTGATACCTTTGTACTTTCTATGGTGCTATGTTTTCTTCGCGAAGAGACCAAGAGCCTATGGCCGTCAATCGGGGTCCATATGATAAAGAATGGATTGGCTTTCGTGTTGCTATTCAACGTGTTTCAATACATAAAATAAAATCGTTAATATAAAAACTGCCAATACAACAGAGTCTTAATTAAGACAGTTTTAATTATCTTAAACTGTCAGGCGTTGAAATGTTACAATAAACCAAATAAAGGACTATTACTATGAGATTATCACAATTATTTACTAAGACTCGTAAGGACCCTCCAGCAGATGAGGTTTCTCGTAACGCGCAGCTACTTATTCAGGCTGGTTTTGTTAATAAAGAGATGGCAGGCGTCTACGCGTATCTACCACTTGGTCTTAAAGTTCTTGAGAATATCAAAAGGATTGTCCGGGAAGAAATGAACTTAATTGGTGGCCAGGAATTATCCATGACAAGCCTACAGCCCAAGGAAACCTGGGAAGTAACTGGCAGGTGGGACGATGATGTAGTTGACGTGTGGTTCAAATCTAAACTCAAAGACGACACAGAAGTTGGTTTTGGATGGAGTCACGAAGAAGCCATAGTCGAAATGATCAAACAACACTTAGGTAGCTATAAAGACTTGCCTATAAACGTGTATCAGTTCCAGAATAAGCTTCGCAATGAGTTAAGGGCCAAGAGTGGCATTATGCGTGGCCGTGAATTTTTAATGAAAGACATGTATTCGTGCAGTACTGATGAGGCTGAACACAATAAGTTTTACCAGTCTGCAATCGAGGCTTACACACGTGTTTACAAAAAGCTTGGTCTCGGTGACGACACTTACGTTACGTTCGCAAGCGGCGGAGCTTTTACGAAATTCAGCCATGAGTTCCAGACTGTTTGCGAGGCTGGTGAAGACATTATTTACTTGCACAGAGGCAAAAACATCGCAGTTAACGAAGAAGTCATGACCGATGAAAACTTGGCTAATCTAGATATTAAGCGTGAGGACCTAGAACAAGTTAAGAGTGTTGAAGTAGGTAATATATTCGATTTTGGTACCCATAAAAGCGAGCAGATGAACTTTGGGTTTACCAACGAATCAGGCGACAGGCAACTAGTGCATCTAGGGTCTTATGGCATTGGTATTTCTAGGGTTATGGGTGTTATAGCCGAGAAGTTCTCGGATAAGAAAGGTTTAGTTTGGCCAGAGAATATCGCTCCAGCACAAATCTATCTGGCTCGTCTAGGCGATGACCAAACTATCATAGAGGCGGCAGACAAACTGTATAAAATCTTACAGCAAGCAGGCGTCGAAGTGCTATATGATGATCGTGATGCCCGACCGGGCCAAAAATTTGCAGATGCTGATTTAATCGGTATACCTTATCGCGTAGTTGTTAGTAGTAAGACTATCAGTGGCGAGGCATATGAATTAAAGAAGCGCACAGAAGACGAAATAGAGTTTGTTTCCGAGGATGAATTAATTAAAAAATTTGCGGCTTAAGATACGCCTGCTATAATCATCTGGACCGTATATCAGTAGTTGAATATATTTCAGAAGGAGAACCATAGTTATGAAGAAGTCATTTTTGTTAACCAAGCAGGGCATAGACGAACTTAAGGCCGAGCGCGAGTCGTTGTTGGCTGAGCGGGTCAATGTAGCTGAACGTATAAAGACAGCTCGTGAATTTGGTGATCTTTCCGAGAATGCCGAATACCAGTCCTCTCGTCAAGAGCAAGAAAAACTAGAAGCCAGAGTAGCTGAGATTGACCACATACTAGCCAGTGTAGAGGTTATAACTAAGCCTAAGTCCGATGGTATCGTGCGCCTTGGTAGCACAGTCGAGCTTACTGGCGAGAATAACAAGTCGAAGCACTTCCAGGTTGTCGGCACAGTTGAAGCTGATCCACTCGAAGGCAAGATATCTGACGAATCACCGATAGGCCAGGCCCTATTAGGTAAGAAACTTGGTGAAAGCGTAGAAATTGTAACTCCTGCCGAGACTATAGTTTACAAAATCAGCGGCATAAAGTAGCAGTCTTCTTACTCGCTACTAGGGCGAGTCAATGATAGAATAGGTAATAATGGCAAATCTAGTAGAACTACGCGCTGAGCGCTTGCGCAAACTCGAAGCATTAAAAGAGCTAGGTATAAATCCATACCCGGCAGTGGCGAGGCGTACCCACACGGCTGGCGCGGTAGTTGCTGACTTTGATTCACTAGTTGACCAGACGGTTACTCTAGCTGGTCGTATCGATGGAATACGAAAGTTCGGTAAGTTAGCCTTTATAGTACTACGCGATCAATCCGGATCGGTCCAGCTATTTCTGAAATCCGATACGGTTGAGACTATTGAGCCATCAAACTCTAAACTCGGTATGTCAGAACTAAGTTTGCTCGATCCGGGCGACTTTATCGAAGCAACTGGTCCAGTTATTAAAACTCAGACTGGTGAGATATCAATTGATGTCCGCAGTCTACGCTTGCTTACCAAATCACTGCGCCCAATGCCGACCAAGCAGGATGGATTCACTGACAAGGAACAACGCCTGCGCCGCCGTTACGTAGACATGAACGTTAATGTGAATGTTCGTGAACGTTTTGAGCGCCGCAGCAAGTTCTGGCAGGCAATTCGTGATTTCTTAAATCAAAACGGCTTTATGGAGATAAACATACCAGTGCTTGAACATACTACTGGTGGCGCTGATGCTAACCCGTTTGTAACTCATATGGATGCGCTGGATCAAGATTTCTATCTGCGTATTAGCCACGAGCTTCCACTTAAGAGGTTGTTGGGCGCTGGTTTCGAAAAGGTTTACGACATCGGGGCCCGCTTTAGGAATGAAAACTACAGTGACGAGCACTTGCCAGAACACGTCGCAATGGAATGGTACTGGGCGTATGCCAATTGGCAAGATGGTATGAAGCTAACGCAAGACATGGTAAGGTTTGTGGCTGATAGGGTGTGGTCTAGCCGTAAATTTAAGCTTGCGAATGGTCATGAAATAGATCTTGGTCCGGATGGCCAAGATTGGCCCCGCTTAAGCTTTGTGGAGCTGATAAAAGATAATTACGGCTTGGATGTATTCGACTGTACGCTTGAACAGGCTGTTGCCGAGCTTAAGAAAATTAACGGCGAAGTTGAGAAAATTGATAACCGCGCCCGCGTGATTGATAAACTGTGGAAGAAAATAAGAGTTGATATTGCTGGACCAGCCTTTTTGGTAGACGTACCAGCCTTTTTGCAGCCCCTTGCTAAGCTGCAGGCGAGTGATCCACGGTTGACGGAGCAATTTAACCTGATGCTCGGTGGCACAGAGACCTGCAAGGCCTACAGCGAGCTTAACGATCCAATCGACCAGCTTAATCGTTTTTTAGAACAGCAAAAACTACGTGATGATGGAGACGACGAGGCTCAGATGCTTGATATAGATTTTGTCGAAATGCTAGAATACGGCATGCCACCAGCCTGTGGCTACGGCAACTCAGAACGCTTATTTTGGCTCTTAGAAGGTGT
>JBDTJP010000022.1:0-9504 GCA_039935755.1 Saccharimonadales bacterium (SeqCode) | reverse complement strand
GTGATCAAGCATTCCTTAGGGCGAGCGCGCAACTAGCGGTTGTAGCTACAGAAGAAGCTCTCCGCGCAGACCCGATTGACGTATCACAACGAAAAGACTTTGCTCCCGAAGCCCCCAAAGCAGTTTTAAACGCCGATGAGACAGCAAATTTGCAAGGTGCCGAGCTAGTTGTCGACTCGCTAAAGGTTTACCTAGGGGCGAGTCTTGGGCTTCTAAAGTTGTTGACTCCTAGCTAAAGGTTTACCTAGAGGCGAGCCTTGGGCTTCTAAATAAGTCAGCTCCAAGAATAATTGGTGATTATGTTACTGATGGAAACGTATAGACCCCCATTTAATCCGATACAACACCGAAGCAACAACAATACACTTGACTTATTATAATTAGTATGATATTATTGATATAAGTAAAGAAATCTCTTCGAATGTTTAACATTCATCCTTTCGCAAGAACAGGCAAAAAACTCTTTTTATAAATCGCCACTATATATTTGGCACGATCTCTTTATCTAATTGAACATAAAACTATAAATAACAAAGGAAATATATGACAAATAATCATAAACAAGGACTACATAGTAGGCCTTCAAAAAACCAAGGTGCACTAATGCGTGCACAAAAACGAATTCAAGATGACGCTAGCCGCTCGATTGGGCGTTATACGGGGTCATCTGACAACTCTGCCCACAAATCTAGCAGTGTTCCAGGCAATAATAAGTTAAAAATAACATTCTTAGGCGGCCTCGAAAACGTCGGCGAAAAAAACATGGCAGTTATTGAATACGAAAGCGAGGCAATAATATTAGATTGTGGTAACTCTCTGGGGATTGATTTACCTGGGGTTAACTACACAATTAACGGTACCGATTACTTAGCTACGATAAAACACAAAATAATGGCCTATGTAATAACCCATGGCCACTTAGACCATATAGGCGGGCTCAAGCACACAGTTCCAAGCTTCCCTGCCCCTATCTATGGGTCAAGGTACACAATTGGGCTGGTACAAAAAACATTCGAGGAGCCGTCACCCGAGACTGGTCAGATCTTTAAGCCGCAGGTTATTACTGCGAAACTTGATACCCATGAAAAGTTAAAAATAGGTAGGTTTTCTATAGAATTTATACGGGTAACTCATTCCCTGCCTGACGCATCGGCACTATGCATTGATACTCCAGTAGGAAGAATAATTGCGACCGGTGACTTTAGGCTAGACCCTGAACCGCTAGACAAGATGCCAACCGATACAAAACGACTTAAAGAGCTGGGCGATCAAGGAGTCCTACTGCTACTAAGCGAAAGTAGCTATGCGGATATAGAAGGACGTGTGCCAACGGAGAGCACACTACAAAAGAGCTTTTATGACATTATTGACAACGCCTATGGAAGAATATTTGTAGCTGCTTTTTCTAGTAACATGAACAGAACGCAAATGATCATAAACGCAGCCGTAAAGGCCGGGCGTAAAGTTGCTCTGGATGGGCGGGGTATGCTCAGCTATGCCGAGATCGCTGTTAAGCAAGGAATATTAAAGATACCGAAAGGAACAGTCGTACCTATCCAACAAGCCGGTAGCATATCACCGGGCAAGTTATTAGTTATGTGCACCGGTGGGCAGGGTGAGCCTAACGCAGCTTTGCAGCGTATGAGCGAAGGCCAGCACAGATATGTCAATTTAAACGAGGGAGACACGGTGGTGATTAGCTCATCGCCTATACCCGGGAACGAGGTGTCGTACGCTCAGCTAAGCAACCGCCTTGTAAGGAAAGGCGTCCATCTATTTAGACACCCCACCCACGAAGTTGATGGTTGCGGGCCCTTGCACGTGTCGGGTCATGCCCGCCGCGGTGAATTAAGGGAAATGCTGCAGCTTATCAGACCACAGTTCTTTATTCCCGTACACGGTGGAACTTTACGTCGCAAATTCCATGCAGAGCTTGGGATACAGGAAGGTTTGCCTCGCAAAAACATAGCCTTGCCGGAAAATGGCGATTGTATGTACCTATCCTCGGATTCTATGGTGCATGGTGGCCCAGTACCGCATAGTAATCTGTTAGTCGATCAAAATGGCATTATAGTCAGTAGCGCGGTCATACAAGACCGTCTAATGTTTAGTGAAGAAGGTTTTGTGTCGGTTACACTGAATATACATAGGAAATCCGGTCAATTAATATCTAACCCCGAATTAATGAGTCGAGGTGTCGTTGAACTGGGCATGGACGATAACTTTACGAAATCACTTGCAACGGAGATTCGACGAGCAATAACGCAAAGATATAAACGAATCAGCGTAGACAGGTTCCAGTTGGAACTCCGTGATTTTGTACTAGGCTTCGTATATAGCTACAATGGAATGTGCCCTATCGTAACAACAACTGTAAATGAGCTTGGTCTCAAAGCAGATCCGCAAGTTGATACTTCGGCTAAAACTCAAGAACGCGATGCTAAGCTTGAATACGACCAGAAGCGATTCGCTGAAATGAGAGCTAGGCTGTTAGTTCACGACAAGTAGATCACTCACGTTAATACGTCAAGCATATTTACAAATTGACATAATGTGCTATAATGTAGATTATGACTAAAAACTACGATATTACACCAACACTAAGCCCTGATTGGGACGCTACACCAAGAACATCTGTTTTAAGCGGATTGATCGAGATACAACCTATGCCTAGGGTTACTACGGTGCCCGAAGGACATGTTGTCAACCAAGGCGACTTCCCTATGCCTGGTGACGACGCATACAAACCCGAGTTCTAAATAGCCTCATTGGCTAAATAAGCATGCTGGCCCTGCCGGATGCTATACTTAAGCATAATGAAAGTGCTTGAACCCCGAGAAATGCAACGTAGGCAAGACGAGCGTAATAAGCGAATCAAGAAGCGTGGAAGACCGCTCAGGCGTGTGTATTTTATTGTTTTGGTAGTAATTATATACATAGCTACCATTGCGTTGTCGCCTGTACCCAGGATAAGCGCCACGGTTACGCCCCCAAAAGCTATTCAGGCTCAACCCGCAAATATTGTATGGCCAGCCGACGGCCAAGCGGCAATCGGCGCTGTTGGCTACGGCTTATTAGAACAACGAGGTGAGCAAACACCGCTCCCGACTGCCAGCGTTGCTAAAATAGTAACTGCTTTAGCGGTTTTAAAAGCCCATCCAATAGTTAGCGGCGCTCAGCCAAGTACTATAACTATGACGCAGGCCGATGAAGATATGTATCACCAATACGCATCCGAAGGCCAATCGGTGGCCCCGGTTAGGGCTGGCCAGATTTTGACTGAATACCAGGCGATGCAAGCGATGCTGCTACCCTCAGCCAACAACATGGCTGAGTCGTTATCAATATGGGCCTATGGTAGCGAAACTGAATATATAGCGTTTGCCAATACGTTCGTTAAGAGCTTGGGCATGAACAGCACTACAATAGCCGATGCTAGTGGGTTTTCCCCGCAAACCGTAAGTACTGCCACTGACCTTGTAAAATTGGCCGAAACAGTTATGAATAGCGCTGTCATGACCGATATAGTCTCTCAGCACCAAGCTGACATACCCTTAACCGGCTCTCTTCACAATACCAACTATTTATTAGGTAGGAGTGGGATTATTGGTATAAAGACCGGCAACACCAGCGAGGCCGGCGGTTGTTACTTATTTGCAGCTAAACGTAGCGTCGGTGGACGTGATTTGGTAGTAGTCGGAGCGGTTATGGGGGCAGCTAATTTGTACCAAGCAATGAGTCCGGTACCTTCATTAATTGATCAGACATACAGTAATTTCAAGGAATCAAAAATACTGTCGGCGGGCCAAGTAGTTGGGAAGCTTAATCGTGTCGGACAATCTGGTACAGACGTTGTTGTTAAAACTGAACTTAACACAGTTTACTGGGCTAGCGCTCCACCAAAGTATGAAGTAATAATAGATGATATGGGCGATAAGCCTGTAGTCGCAGGCTCACAAGTTGGTACTATTATCGTTGCTTCGGACGGCCAAACCCATAAGATACCCTTAGTCGCTGTATCTTCTGTGCCGGTTCAGCCTTTGCTCAAACGGCTGATTACCGTAAACGGCCGCTTAACGTTGTAAAAGTGCACGATGCTCATCATTTAACTTGCCATGGCTGTCGATTTTTAGATAGAGTATAGGTAAGTATGGCTAAAACTAAAGACAAATCAGCTAAAAGAGTGCCCAAAGATTTTATCAAACCACTCAATATGAATGGGCTTAAAGGTCGCATGATGTACTTGCCTGCTCCTAAAAATAAGAAACGCGAGATTTTGTTCGTATACGGCCATCACTCATCGCTAGAGCGTTGGTGGGGCTTAGTGCAAGATCTTAACCAGTATGGTGCAGTTACAATGCCAGACTTGCCAGGCTTTGGAGGTATGCAGAGTTTTTATCGCATTGGTAAAATTCCCGATATCGATACGATGGCCGACTACATGGCGTCATTTATCAAGTTGCGATATAAACGCAAGACGGTAACAATCATTGGTTTAAGCTATGGGTTCGTAATAGCTACCAGAATGATACAGCGCTATCCTGATCTTGCCAAAAAAGTTAATTTAATTATTAGCGTGGTTGGATTTGCTCACCACGATGACTTTGTATTCAAAAAGAGCAGATACAATATTTACGTGGCTGCATCACGCTTCTTCTCCTTCAGGTTGCCTGCGCTATTTTTTAGGAATGTTTTGTTACATCCGTCGGTACTTAGACTGGCATATGCACATACGCATAATGCCAAAAGTAAATTTGAAGGGCTCCCCAAGGCTAAACAGCGCGAAAATATGGATTTTGAGATTCACTTATGGCACTCCAATGACCTCCGTACTCATATGTATACATCATATGATTTTTTGCGCGTCGATAACTGCAAAAAACCAATTGATATGCCCTTATGGCACATAGCCGTTCCAGCTGATCAATATTTTGACGCCGAAAGCGTTGAACAGCACCTCAAGCTTATATATAACAAGGTAAACATAGCCGTTGCCGATGTAGATAACCATGCACCAAGTATTATTGCCGAAGCCGAAGAAGCCGCCCCACTTATACCTACAAAGATTCGTCGTTTGCTAGCTAGGCAGCCGTAGCGTAAGGTTGCTTGTGTGCTACCAATGACTCAGAGATAAGTTTATTTGCTATACTATTAGGAATATGAAGATTGGTTTAGTCTGTCCGTATAACTTATTTCGAGGTGGTGGCGTCCAGGAGTGTGTCTTGGCTGTCCAGGCAGAACTTAACAAGCGTGGTCACGATGCCATAATTGTCACCCCTAAACCACGGGAAAACCACACCGAGGAGCCTAAAGGCGTGCGTTTGCTCGGGCGTGCAACGGATATGAAGTCGCCGTTCCATACAACTGCCCAGGTATCGGTAAGTGTTGACCCTAACGAAGTTGATAGTCTTCTAGAACAAGAAAACTTTGATGTTCTACACTTTCACGAGCCTTGGGTCCCGCTATTATCGCGTCAAATTTTGCTAAAAAGCAACGCTCGTAACATCGCAACTTTCCACGCTAAACTGCCCGACACTGTCATGAGCCAGACAATCAAGCGTGTAATTACGCCCTACACCAAATCTGTTCTTAAATATATTGATGTATTTACTGCCGTATCTGATCCGGCTTCGGCATATCTTCGCGCACTTAGTGATGTGCCGATTACCATTGTCCCTAATGGTATAGATTTGGCTAAGTATCGCATAGGCAAACCATCCAAGTCACCATACGTATTTTACATCGGTAGATTAGAGCGCCGTAAGGGTATTAAATTTTTGCTTAATGCTATGGCCAAGCTGCAGCTTACATACCCAGATATTAAGCTAATTTTGGCTGGCGATGGTAGCGATAGAGCTCAATTAGAGCGCTATGCTAAGGACAACAAAATCAATGCTGAGTTTCTGGGGCGTATAGACGAGGCCACAAAGTTAAAACTACTCAGGGAAGCCCATGTGTTCTGCTCTCCTGCTCGCTATGGTGAAAGCTTTGGCATTGTGCTACTTGAGGCAATGGCGAGCGGTGTACCGATTGTAGCTGGCTGCAACCCCGGATACGAAACAGTGCTGACTGGAACTGGTAGATTATCCCTAGTGGATCCTAGTGACACCTCAGAGTTTACTCGTCGTCTCGACCTGATGCTTCACGACGAGGCCGTCAGAGGAATATGGAAAGATTGGGCCAAAGCTAATATCGACCAGTATGACTACAAGATGGTTGTAGACCAATACGTAAGGCTCTATGAAGCAGCTTAAGGTTGGTATTGTTCTGGATGACAGCATTGATAGGAACGACGGCGTTCAGCAGTACGTGCGTACCTTAGGAGCCTGGTTGGAGTCACAGAATCATATAGTTCACTATTTAGTTGGTGAAAGTAAAAAAGCTGGCTCTAATGTGCACAGTCTGTCAAGGAACATGGGTGTGACCTTTAACGGCAACAACCTAACTATGCCTTTGCCGGCTAATCGTAGTGCGATTAAGAAATTGCTTACTCGTGAGAGCTTTGACGTTTTGCATGTACAAATGCCATATAGCCCGTTCCTAGCTGGTCGGATTATCCGAGCCGCCGGTTTAGACGTGGCAATTGTGGGCACATTCCACATAATGCCACTAAATAAGTTGCACTCATGGGGCAGCCGAATACTAGGTATAGTCCAAAAGCGTACATTGGCCAGGTTTGACGCTATATGTAGCGTATCACCAGCGGCTGCGCATTTCGCTGATCAGACTTTTGGAGTACGTTCCGAAATAATTCCAAACATGATAAAAGTTAGCGATTGGCATACTTCTACCAGGATTAAGCGCGGTAAAATTGTATTTTTAGGCAGGCTAGTTAGTCGTAAAGGTTGCAAGCAATTACTCTTGGCACTAGCTGAGCTGCCAGTGCGCTTGCGTCAACAAACCGATGTATATATTGCTGGTGATGGTCCAGAACGGCCAGAACTCGAAGACTTAGCCGACAAACTGAACCTTACTAATGTTACTTTCTTGGGGTACATAGATGAACAAGATAAACCAAAGTTATTGGCGTCAGCCGATTTAGCTATATTCCCTTCTTTAGGAGGAGAAAGCTTTGGGATCGTCCTGCTAGAAGCCATGGCAGCTGGATCTGGCATTGTGCTTGGTGGCGATAATCCAGGCTATAGGAGCGTTCTCGGTACTTGGCCTAATACTCTTGTTCAGCCCGATTACCCTCGTGAGGTCGCCCGTACAATCAAATATTTTTTAACGAATACATCGTGGCGCAAGACTACTCACAAGGAACAACAAAAAATGATTAAACAGTATGATGTGAACACTGTCGGGCCAGAAATTGTGCAACTATACAAAGATGCTTTGCATAAAAGAGCATGAATGAGATAATAACAATATGCTCCACATAGGAAGAAGAAAAACAGATCCAGAAACAATTGCCATAACCATATCCAACCGCACCGTTCTGCGCGTACTTATTTTAGCGATACTATCATTCATATTTTTGAGTATGGTTCGTTCATCGGTTCACACTTTGACAATGATTTTTACAGCGTTTTTCCTGGCGTTAGCGTTAAATGTTCCTGTTCACTGGTTGGCTAGTAAGCTACCAGGTAAACACAAAGGCAGCCGGACCTGGGCTACTTCTATAGCGTTCTTTATCATAGTAGCTGTAATCTCAGGGTTTTTGGCCAGTATAGTACCACCGCTAGTTAAGCAAACGAGCAATTTTATAAACGAGGCACCGGCACTTATCGAAGATATTCGTAGCGACAATAGTGACTTGGGCAAGTTTGTTCGTCGGTATCACTTACAAGATCAAACCAATAAGATTTCCGATGAGATCGCGGGTAAGTCACAAAAGTTCAGTGATACTGCATTAACAAGCGTTCAACGTATTGGCGGCAGTATATTCTCCACTCTTACTGTGCTTGTTTTGACATTTATGATGCTCATCGAAGGTCCGCGGTGGCTATTGTTTGCGCGCCGGCTTGTAAGCGAAGATAACACCGAGCGGTTCGACAAAATAACTCACGACATGTACAAAGTTATTACTGGGTATGTCAACGGACAGGTCACTTTGGCCGCATTAGCCTCGGTGATGATATTGATTCCGCTATTACTATTCCATGTAAGTTATCCGTTAGCGTTAATGGTAATCGTATTTATATGTGGTTTGATACCGTTGGTCGGGCACACAATTGGTGCAGTTATTGTTAGTACCGTGGCACTATTTCACTCGCCATATTCTGCCCTTGGTGTGCTTATTTACTATATAGCTTACCAGCAAATAGAAAACTATGGGCTGCAGCCTAAAATCCAAGCCAACTCGACTAATATGTCGCCGCTGTTAGTGTTTGGTTCCGTGATTATCGGTGTTAATTTTGGCGGATTGTTCGGCGGGCTTATGGCCATACCTATCGCAGGATGTTTGCGAATAATAATCCTTGATTATCTTGACACACGTAAAATGCTTAGCCCCGAAACGAGTCTCCCAGGTACACCGGTTGCTCCTAGTGCAAAGGACAAGCAAGCCTAATAGGCCTACCTAGACTAAGAGTCTAGGTATTTCCAGACTTGGCCTAGCTCAGTATCTAGTACTTCGATGCCTTGCAAGCGTAGATCATTCCGAAGCGAGTCGGCAGTTTGCCAGGCTTTGTTATTACGTGCATGCTGACGTTCGTCGAGGAGTTTCTTTTGTGCTTCTGTAATATCATCGCGTGAGCTTAGGTTCAATCCTAGTGTTTGGTCTAGCCATTCTAAGAAATTAGTGTAAGCATCTTGACAGGTCGTGTTAATGCCACCGCTGTCAATAGATGACTCTATCTCACTGAGATGCTTGAGCGCTAATGGTGTGTTTAAGTCAGATAGAAGTGCTTGGGTGATCGACTCCTTGGTCTGCTCGATATCCGTTGGCTTCACCTTTCCTTCTTTGTGTAGCTGAAAGCGCTGATCGGCCATCGCTCTATAGGCTTGTAGCCTGTTATGGGCAGCGTCTAAGTTATCCCAAGTAAAGTTGGTTTGGCTACGGTAATGGGCTTGCAGCATCATTAACCTGAAGTCTAGCGGGTCGTAGCCTCTCTCTTGTATGTCGCGGAGTGTAAAAAAATTGCTTAGGCTCTTACTCATTTTTTTACCATCAACTAACAAGTGCTCGTTATGCACAAAGTACTTAGCGTACGTTTCGCCCCCACCTGCGGTGCTCTGGGCAATTTCATTTTCGTGATGAGGGAATATTAGATCAATCCCACCAGTATGAATATCAAATGGCATCCCTAGATTGTTTGTACTCAT
This sequence comes from Saccharimonadales bacterium (SeqCode), assembly GCA_039935755.1. GTDB lineage: Bacteria > Patescibacteriota > Saccharimonadia > Saccharimonadales > JBDTJP01 > JBDTJP01. The sequence continues at coordinate 237 of JBDTJP010000022.1, read as the reverse complement.
GACAGAACATTCAATGTGCCATCCAGGGCGACCGAGTAAATCTTTGCCATCAAGCGTAAATTCCCATGCAGGCTCTCCTGGTTTCGTGACCTTCCATAAGGCAAAATCATGCACAGATTCCTTGTCGTATTCGTCGTTGTTTATTCGGGCCGAGCTGGTGTTCTTGGTGTCTAGCTCAAGTAATTGGCCATACTTTTTGCCACTTTCACGATATTTCTGGATAGAGAAGTAGACGCC
>JBDTJP010000021.1:0-4697 GCA_039935755.1 Saccharimonadales bacterium (SeqCode) | reverse complement strand
TAGGAACCTTATAAAGATATCACCGCCATGAGACGAATTACTAACAAAAAAGTTTTCTATAAATCCAGGAAATATTACCAACGTAAATCCAATAACAATGATGACGGTGGAGGTGAGGCGTAAGAATCTCTTAATTTTCATTATATTTATTATACAGCTATATCTATTCTTATTACTCGCAATACCTTTGTTTGCTATAGTTAAGGTATGAAAACAATTTGTATATTTGGAGATAGCGTCACTTGGGGTAGAGGGTTAAAGAAGCGGACAGCCTGGGTTAATCTACTCAGGGATTACCTAGAGGACAAGGACGAAAGGATTCACCTGTATGATCTTGGGATTGATGGAAACGCTACGGTTGATGTTATTGATCGATTTAGCGTAGAGTCTAAATCTAGAAAACCAGATGTAGTGGTTTGGGCCATCGGTACTAACGACTCAGCCTACAAGAAAACACTAGATAACCCAGTAGCTTCAAAGGATGAGTTTGCCAAAAATCTCGAAAGACTTTACCAACAAGCTGGCGGTGCTAATACTTCTCAACTTTTCGTTGGTATCGCCAAGGGCATTGATACGAATACCAAACCACTACCAGAGAGTACAACCGGAAAATGCTACGAGAAAGCACGAGTAGCGGAGTACGATTTAATAATTAGAGAAATAGCTCAAAAAAACAGTACAGCTTACGTTAATATATCGGATTCTTTGGTTGATGAAGATTTTTATGACGGTTTGCACCCAAATGAGCGCGGACATATGAAGATGTTTCTTAAACTACAACCAGAAATAGAAAAGTTAATATAGTGCAGCGCACTGATTGAGTATCAGGATACTTGCACCAAACCCTAAGACGCCACAGCAGTGCTTGCATCTAAAGCCTGGACACACGACACATGTCTATTTCTTCTTTAGAGTCTCTCGAATTGCGAAAAACGCAGGCTTAGGACTATAGTCACTATTGAATAGCAAAGGATTGGCGTCTTTAATGCCAATACCGTTATACCAACTCTGCCTGTCTATGAGGCCTAGGAAACCAAAATTAGGGCAAACCTTAGGGCCAACCTCCAAGCAGGCACCCAGCATATCTTTGTAAATATCAGCCTGCTTCTTATTTCGGTCCTCTGTAGTGCCTTTGTAGTCGTGCATATTAACGTCGAACTCGGTTACATAAACCTTTACGCCCAATGCACTAAACCGACGCATGTTGGCGACAACTTTGTCTTTGGATGGCGGATTAGTGCCACTTATGTGCATCTGCATCCCTATGGCATCAATTGGAATGCCACGAGATTTAGCGTCTTTTATGTAGCTATACATATTGTTAGAGATTTCACCTTCGGTTTCATTCCCAAAATCATTCAAAATAAGTATTGCGTTAGGGTCAGCCTGCCTAGCCCACACGAATGCTTTATCTATGTATTCGTGTCCTAGCCGTTGACCCCACCAATCCAGGTTGCCTCCTGTTTTAATTTCACGGCTGAACGCCTCGTTTACAACGCTGTACTCACGAACTCTACCTTTGTAACGCGCTCCGACGGTGGATATGTGATTATGTATAATGTCCAGCAGTTGCTCTTTGGTGAAACTACCTTTCGTTAGCCAGTCGGGCAGCCATTTGTCATCCCCCCAAAGCAAGTGTTGCACTCTTACTGGCATATTGTTCTGCTCGGCAAAGCTGAACACTTTGTCTAGATCCGAAAAGTCGTATGTGTCAATTGTGGGTCTTAGTGTGTGATCTTCGAACTTCCAATTAGGCTCTCCATCGATGATTGCATACTCAAACTGTGACGAAAGAATGTCTGTATATGCTCTTTCTCGCAAATATTTCAGTGAGGCAAATGAACCAATTTGGAGATTTCTGTCTTCGGCTAGTTTTTTGAGCGGTGGGTTCGGTAGTTGTGGGGGTGGTTTAGTGGTGTACGGGTCGTTATTCCTGCCATATTTGTATGCTAAGCCAACTCCGCTTGCAATCAATACGGCAAGTATTATGCCAATTGTTAATTTCTTACGTAATGTCATGCTAACATTATAACCCTATAACGTTAAATTATTGATATCTGTAATCGATAGACTATTCAGCTCTGCGTGTTTCTTATTGGTATAATAAGTATGGTCAATACAAACTAACTAGCTTAATTACGACTAAAGAAAGCAGATCTATGAAAAACTCTACTATGAAAAGCCAGAGCAATTTTTTTAAGAACAAAGACGGCAAGCTGGCTGTTTGGCAACTTCCCAACATACCAATCTCAGTATGGATAGTATCTCTGGTCCTTAGTCACGCGCTTAATGGAAGCCTACACACCGGATTTCAAGCACTGGCTCAGGCTTCACTTTTTGTTTGGGCTTACCTAGAGGCGACGTCTGGTGATAGCAATTTCCGAAAAGTTTTGGGAGTAGTTATTCTAGCTGTAGTTATTTCTGGATTCTTCAACGTGTAGCGTGCCTGTTATAGTTAAATATATGGCAAACATTACATTCGTAGACGATAATGACGATATAATCGGTTATGGTACTCGCAAGGAAGCAATAGCAAAGGATCTAGCGCATCGCATAGCACGTGTCTTTGTTTTTAACTCAAGTGGTCAGATGCTCATCCAGAAACGCTCTTCAAGAGTTCAATTGCCAGGGAAATGGGATCAGTCAGCTGCTGGCCATGTTGATGAAGGCGAAGACTACCTAACGGCAGCGGCCAGGGAAGCAAATGAAGAGATTGGCTTAAAGGGCGCCCCCTTAAAGTTAGTTGGTAAATTCTACACCGTGGAAAACGAGGGGACGACTACAATGAAGCGTTTCAACACGCTTTATACTGTAGTACATGACGGTTATTTAAAGCAGGACGATAACGAGGTTTCTGAAGTTAAGTGGATAGAGCTAGACGAGCTGAAGGAGTGGATGGATAAAAACCCCGCAGAGTTCACGCAAGGCTTCATCAAGACTTTCCATTACTACCTAAACAAATAGCATTATGGCGTCAACAAAAGCGTAAAAGGTTGCATATAAATAAGCTATACTGAGTTTGTGACAGAAAATGCAACTATGACGCGGCGACAGTTATTCGTATTAATAGCAACGATACTTGGCTCATCCATCGCATTTTTAGATGGTACAATTGTGAACCTTGCACTACCCAAGATTGGCGAAGATCTACAGATTGGTTTTTCTGGGTTGCAGTGGATAGTCGGCGGCTATTTACTTACGCTTTCTGCCTTAATAATCCTTGGCGGGTCCTTGGGCGATATTTTTGGTCGGAAAAAGATATATATATTTGGCCTTACCGGATTTGGAGTAATGTCACTTGCATGTGCGCTTGCACCCAACGAGATGTTCCTTATCGTCGCTCGCGTTATCCAGGGAATCTTTGGTGCGCTTTTGGTACCAGGGGCTTTGTCTATTATAAACACGAATTTTCCGTTAGGTATGCGCGGCAAGGCAATTGGTAGTTGGACGGCTTTCACCAGTATCGCGTCTGTAATTGGTCCATTGGTCGGTGGTGTGATATTAGATATTGCATCATGGCGATGGATATTTATGATCAATGTCCCACTAGTGTTGTTATGTCTCATCTTTGCGCTACCCTCTATAGATGAAAGCCGCGACAATCACCCGCGCAAGATTGATATACCCGGTGCAGGACTTGTAGCTTTAGCGCTAGCTGGTGTTACCTATGGACTCATTCAAGGTCCAGTTGAACATTGGAGCCTGCCAACAATTGGCTCTATCATCATAGGGGTTTTATGTTTCGCCTTGTTCATAGTCACTGAATTGAGAAGTAAAGATCCGATGGTCAACCTTGGATTGTTTAAGTCTCGTAATTTTTCTGGATCTAATATTATGACTTTTATGATGTACGGTGCCTTGAGCGGCTTTACGTTCGCGCTAGTTATTTACGTTCAAACGGTCATGAATTATTCAAGCTTAAAAGCGGGGCTTACTTTACTACCGGTTAGTATCTTGATGTTCTTATTCGCTAGCAAAGTTGGTGATTTATCCGCGAAGTACGGGCCACGCATATTTATGACAGTTGGACCAATCGTCGCATCATTCGGTATGTTCTTGCTATACTTCCTAAAACCAGGCGACGGTTATGTAACATCTTTATTACCAGGGATTATACTGTTTGGAACTGGGTTAGTGTTGATGGTAGCACCGCTAACTACTACTGTTATGACATCTGTATCGGATGAACATTCTGGTATCGCCTCTGGGGTAAACAACGCTATATCCAGGATAGCCGGGCTACTAGTCGTCGCCGTGCTTGGATTACTGGGCGCCGCTAGTATGTATCAGTTCGCCATAGCTCTAAGTGTAACCATGGCATTTATAGCAGGCATCGTGTCGTTTGTTGTTATCAGAAACGTAGCCCTAGAATAAATCATATCTTTGGTGCGTTTAACTACAGATGCTACTATATACAAATAAGCACCGCAATCGTTGTTATTAAATACAAAGCAGAAATAAGTATACATGAACCCAAACGAATTTCAGCCTGAATCTCCGCAGTTACCCCAGCCTCCGACTGAGTTACCGCAGGCGCCAGTTCAGCCTGAAGCAAATCAGCCGCAGGGTCCCAGTCCGGTGGTTACATCAGGAACAAACCCATATTCACCCCCGACCACAATGCCTTTGTCTAGCACCTCTCCGAAATTATCAGTATTTCGCAATAATCAAGCTAAGTTGTGGTCGATAAAAAGAAC
>JBDTJP010000020.1:0-3609 GCA_039935755.1 Saccharimonadales bacterium (SeqCode) | reverse complement strand
ATAAGTGGCTTAGGGGCAAGGTCCATCTGCCAGATCTTGACCAAAGCGTAGGCTAATTTGACCTTATCGCCAGCTGCGTCAAGAGCCTCACCTAATTCACTTTGCGTGCCTGTCGCTCTAGCTACTTTACCGTCAATAGCATCGGCCATGAACGAAGCACAGGCCAGGCCAATGCCCTTCCAGCTATCAAGGTTGTCTATACCATATTTTGCCCCCGCAAAACCCAACATGTCTATTGCATTCGCTGGGGTAACAACAGTACCGGTTGCGTCCGATATTTTTTGCCACGTATTCTTGTCTGATTCGTCGGGAGCCTTAACGGTGAAATCAGGTAAAAACCCAAGAGGTTCAACTATTTGCCAAAAAGCTGCATCTACAAGCTGTTCAGTTCTGCTCTTTTGAGTCTCAGCCTCGAGCGTATTTGTTGCCAATGGCTGGGTTAGAGTTTCCATAATAACAATTTATACCATACAAAGTGCTATTAACCATGAGCGTTTAGGCAATTATATAAGGTTACAATGCGGCTTCGAGGGCTGCCCACTCAGTTTGAGTGTCGTCTTCGGGAACGTTTACGCTAACCTGATCGCCAGGCTTTGCCTTAAAGTAAGTAACGCTAGCAAGTAAGACTCTAAACATTTTGCCATTTACATCTACGTAATAATGGCCGTTTTCTAGCTTTAGCATGCCAACGATTTGTTTGCGGGGTACAGGCCCAATCTGTTTGTATAAAAATGCACCGTCGTCAGCAATTGTGAGCTTTAGTATGTCGCCTTGTACTAGTTTAGATTTGCTGGCGTAGTTAGCCGGCACTGGATAATTCTTGCCATCTGATCCAACCATAGTCTGGCCGTCAAAAACGCCCTCGATGATTTTACCAAGCGGTTCGTCCTTAATAGCAGCTGTAACTGCTGGATCTTCACCGACCAAGCTTAATAGCAGCTCTTTTGCAGCTGCTAGGCTTGTTTCTGCCTCAGTTATTAAGGATTTTAGCCGTTTGATTTGTTTTTCTGGTACTTCTGCCATATTTTTCTCTCAAGTGATTATACTTAATCTCTTGCCATACGGTACCACGTGATGACTATCAAGTCAAAAAAAGCTACAAAAACTGTGGAAAACTAAACCCCTCTGCAATAGAGGGGTTTAGATGTGTAACTTGTACGATTCTTACGAATAGATTGGTTACTAAGCTAGCTCGACAGTTGCGCCGGCTGTTTCAAGAGTCTTTTTAGCGTTTTCAGCGTCCTCTTTCTTAGCTTTTTCTAGAACTGGCTTTGGTGCGCCATCTACGATTGCCTTAGACTCACCTAATCCGAGACCAGTAATGTCCTTAACAGCCTTAATAACTGCTACCTTTTGAGCGCCAACGTCCTTTAGGATTACGTCGTACTCACTCTTCTCGTCTTCTGCTGGAGCTGCGTCGCCACCAGCTGGAGCTGCTACTGCAACAGCTGCTGCAGGCTCGATACCATACTCATCTTTTAGGATTGTTCCTAGTTCATTTACTTCTAGAACGCTCAAGTTAACGAGTTGTTCTGCGAATTTCTTTAGATCTGCCATTGTTTATTCTCCTTTCAAGGGGAATGTCTTATAAATTAATTGTGTGCTTATGCAGCTTTGGCTGCGATTGCGTCTAGTAAACCGTGTAAATTGCCAGATAGACCGCTCATAACACCATTTACTGGTGATTGAAGGGTGTTAATTATACCGGCAATAAGTTGTGGTTTGCTTGGTAGGCTAGCTAAGGTTGTAACCTCAGCGATATCCATAAAGCTACCATCTGCTCGAATAGCTCCTACAAATTTCAGCGAAGGCTGAGTTTTTGCAAATTGAGCTAGAACTTGAGCTGGAGCAACTTCGTCTTCTGCGTTAAAAGCATACAAAAGCATACCTTTGATCGCGTCAGTGTTAGTTGCTTTAGTAGCCTCGTTAGCTGCTAGGGCCTTTATGACAAGTCGGTTCTTAATGACAGTAATTTGCGTACCGTTATCTTTGCCAGCGCGTCTTAGGGCTTGCAGCTCTTTAACAGGAGTACCTTGAAAAGCAGCTACTACGGTCATTTTAGAATTTGCTAATAGTTCAGCAACTTCGGCTACGACTTCATTCTTCTTTTGTTTGGTTAATGCCATTTATATCCTTAGAGGTATTTATTACTATAATTGTGCTAGATACTATCGACCGTAGTTATCTATACCAAAAGACCCCTGGATTACCAGGGGTCATATGTGCTCAAAAACAAAAAGCTGTTGATGCACCTAGGCGACTTATTAAGCTTTTCGGCCGTCGCTGTCTCTGGTAACTGAGTAATATTAACAGAGTGCGGGCTTGGGGTCAACTAATTGGCGCCAAGAACGATCCCATTGTGAATCTCTTCAAATTCTTCTAAAGTCATTGCTTCTCCGTTTACGACGCAGTGAGTGAGTTGGCGAGTAATTTCAGTTACGGCACGAAGAGAGATTATTGTCTCTTGCTCTATGCCCTTATCTCGGTTGCCTCTTACTTCTGGTTGACTTTCCATAGTGTATACCTACTTTCGAATTGTGGTTGCTATAATAGACTCAATCCGGCTGCACGTCAAGTATTTACGCTCGTACATGAGTACGTGACAAGCCATATTATTGGCGTATATTAGGTAATCGTGAAAGCAAGAAACCAAGTTATCAATCTAAAGCACACCTGCCGCTCTTACGGCATTGTGTTTTGCATTGCCTAAACTTGGACTCGCTGCGTAACAAATAAGTCAAACCCCGAGTCCCAAGCGCAGGCAAAAGACTCGGTTTTTTTATGAAGTGATAGTGGAGAAGAAATAAGATGAGTTTGGAAGGTTCTATGAGTGATCAGCATAAACAACACTCGGAAGAAATTATTAAAAGGATTGATGCCGACCTAGGCGGTCTTCGTGATGATATTATATTGTCAATCGAGCAAGCTCACGTTCCGGCGCAACAACCAGTGGCTCGCCAATCTCGACTCCGCCGCCCGGTGTACACCAATAATCCTGGCCATACGCCGTAGCCCGGCTAGCATACTGTTTTAGCCGCTAGCACAGCAACCCGTGGTTTTGTATTTTCTGCTTCATACCCTGTGCCATAACAAGCTTAGCCTAGATCTGCCTTGCTTGACTCGGTAGTTGCCAAGTGGTAGATTGCTGACATGGACCCAATACAAGACAATATACCCTCAGTTCAGAACCAACCTCGAGCTAACCAGGCGGCGCAAGCCACACCACAGCCTAATGTCCAAACACAATCAACTAGTGGCAAAGGCCTGTCTACACTAGCCATTATTAGCATAATTATCTCTGTAATCGGTTTTGTATTCGGTTTTGCCGGCTATATATCAATCTTTACGCTTAGCACTCACAATACTTTAGAGAATTTTAGCTTTTTCGTAATTATGGGTGGTTTGGCTCTTGGTATAATCAGCGCTAATTTGGACAACAAGAAACCAGCTCTTGCAAAGAATCATAATCTGGCCTGGCAAGTTGGTCTGTTATCCCTTCTTCTGTTAATGATTCTTGACGTTATCTAATAGCGTGAAATAACTGCCTCGGCCACATCGTCGTTACTTTGGATTGGAGTCTAAGGTGTACGTCCAGAACGCTTGACAAGC
>JBDTJP010000019.1:0-5895 GCA_039935755.1 Saccharimonadales bacterium (SeqCode) | reverse complement strand
GTTTAAGCCCGATAAAGTAGCGGGTGAACCACGTTATGTACCGGAACTTAACGAAGGTGACGCAGTCAAACATGAATTGTTTGGCGTTGGTACTATTGTTGAGATGGATGGTGATAACGCTACAATCTACTTCAAGGGCAAGGGTACTAAAAAACTAAACATAGCTTTCGCCCCTCTAGAGAAATTATCTTGAGGAAACTGATTCAACTAATAGGCTCAGTTGCTTTTTGGGTTAGCTGGCCAGTTTTTAGAATTTATTTAAGAGGTAGCAAGCGCACTAGGACGTTAATTATATGTAAAGGTGAGTTCTTGGTGGTCTCGGGTTGGCTTGGAACGGGTTGGTCGTTACCGGGCGGAGGCTTGCATCGTGGAGAAGATCCCGTAACGGGTGCGCTCAGGGAATTGCGAGAAGAGACCGGTATTGTATTAAAAGATTCACAACTAATACATTTGCTGGATGGACATAGCAGCACCTATGGCTTGCCGTATGATTACGTTGCGTTCCACTGCGTAATTAATGAAAAACCGGTAATTCAAAAACAGACTTTAGAAATATCTGCTTACGAATGGCGCTCACTCAATAACTTCGATAAGCTTGAGCCCAACACCGACCATGTACTAAGGCAATGGATTGCTGGGCACCAATCTGATAGAATGGAGTAACGTAGATGGCTAATTAGTCGTCTGTATGGATTTATGCGTAAGAAGATATTGTCATTCAAAAATAGTATTGTGTCGCGGGGGCTACATAAACATTTATTCGTGGTACCATTGTTCACAATCTTAATACTAAGTTTCGTTACTCTAATAGCTAGTGTGGCGCTTACCGGTCAAACAGTTGGAGCGTCCGACTCACATGTTATCCAGCTTTCACTCGACAATAAGCGTGAAACCATCCCAACCAGAGCCACTACTGTCGATGACTTCCTAAAGAGAGCCAATATAACTATGCACGAGGGTGATGTAGTTGAGCCGTCCAAGGATACAGCCATATTAGATGACAACTTCCGCATTAATGTTTATAGAGCTCGCCCAGTGACTATATTCGATGGGGACAAGCGGGTCCAAGCGTTAAGCGCCGCCAGAACACCCAGGAGTGTAGCGGCTCAGGTAGGCGTCAAGGTCTACCCAGAGGATAACTTAAACCAACAACTATCCGACGATATGATTAAAGATCAAGTTATTGGTGAAAAGATTGTTATAGACAGAGCCACGCCAACCAACCTTAATTTGTACGGTACACCAACGGTAGTTAGAACTCACTCTAAAACAGTCGGCGCCTTACTTAAAGAAAAGGGCGTTAAGCTAGAGGCAGATGATTCAGTTCAGCCGAGCGCAGACACGGTTTTAACGCCGAATACACAGATATTTGTAACTCGGTCCGGCACGCAAATTATAGCTGTTGAAGAGCCTGTTGCGATGGAGACGCAGACTATTGAAGACCCGAGTCTTAGTTTTGGGAGTGTAGCCGTGCGTCAGCAGGGAAGCGCAGGCAAAAAGGTTGTCACTTACCAACTTGATATGAAGAACGGTAAGGAAATTGGGCGTCATATTATTCAAGAGGTCCAGACGGTTGATCCAGTTACTCATATTATCGCTCGTGGCAAAGCGATATATATATCGCCCGACCATGGTAGTTTAATGGCCGCCGCTGGTATCAGCCCAAGTGACTATGCCTATGTTGATTACATTGTTAGCCGTGAGTCTGGCTGGTGCCCTACTAAGTTACAAGGGCAGCACGGTTCGTGCCCTGGGTACGCTCCAGCTTTCATCCCTAACGGCCTTGGCTACGGAATGTGCCAATCAACGCCTGGCAACAAAATGGCCAGCGCCGGTGCAGACTGGCAGACTAACCCTGTGACGCAACTTAGATGGTGCAGTGGTTATGCTAGCCGCTATGGTGGATGGGCGGGTGCCTACAGTCAGTGGATTGTTAAACATTGGTGGTAAGATTAGCCGGCTAATGTTTGTTATACTCAGTGTATGAGTGAGGATTTGCCAAGAGCTAGAAAATCGTTAGGACAGCACTGGCTAACAAGCCCAGCGGCCCTAGAGTCTATTTGTAGTGCTGGCGAAGTTACTCCAGACGATACGATAGTAGAGATTGGGCCTGGTACTGGAACGCTGACTAGCCTGTTAGTCAGGCAAGCTAAAAACGTAATAGCCGTTGAGTATGATCCAATACTAGCCGCCGCATTGCCTGAGCGTGTGCCAGCCGATAATTTAGAGGTCGTCACTCAAGACATTCTACGCTTTGATTTTAGTAAGGTACCAGCAGGGTACAAAGTTATCGCAAACATACCGTACTACCTGACAAGTAACCTAATAAGAGTATTATCCGAAACCCCAAATCAAGCCGAAAGGGTAGTAATTCTTATCCAAAAGGAAGTAGCACGCCGCGTAGCAGCTTTGCCAGGGGCTTACTCTTTGTTGTCTGTTAGTGCGCAGTATTACTGGGACGTATCCTTAGGTGTTGAAATCCCGGCCAAACTATTTACGCCTCCTCCCAAGGTAGACTCCCAGGTTGTGCTTATGCACCGTAGAGCCCAAGAATTGTTCCCGGGCGCCGATGAAAAACAGTTCTTCAGGCTGGTGAGGCTAGGCTTTTCTGCCCGCCGCAAGACTCTGCTAAATTCGCTTTCAGCAGGGCTCAGGGTAGAAAAAGATGTAACAAAAGCAGTCCTCAATGAATGTTACATCGAACCGAGTCTTAGGGCTCAGAATTTGTCGTTAGAACAATGGTATATGTTATACACGGCCTGCCTTAAACAAGGTCTTTTGTAGCCCCCTACCCCACCATTAATTAATACTTGACGTGTTAAGTGTTTATCGATTAAACTTAAGCAATATAAGGGGGCGAGCTATCATGAGTCCGACAGATAATATTGGGTATTTACTACAACACGTTGCCGGTGTACTTTTTAAACAATCTGATCAGGCTCTGCAAGAGCAACTTGGTGTTGGGTTTTCACAGTACAAGATTTTACGTGTGTTGCAGTCTACTCCGGGTGCTCGCCAAAAACAGATTGCTGACTGGCTGGGCCAAACCGAGGCAAGTATTAGCAGGCAAGTAAGATTACTAAAAGAGCGTGGCCTGCTTAGGATAGAACAAAGCCCAAAGAGTCGCCGAGAGCACATGCTCGAACTAACAATTAAAGGCGAGCGTATTATCGAAGAGTCGGTTAGGGTTTTGAACAAAGCCCAGCAAGGTGTGTTTGATGACTTAGGGCCAAAGAGGCAAGAAAGACTGCACGAAATACTAAGTTTTATGCACCAAGAAGTTTGCCAGAGTAATAAAATTGGCTCCTGCAGCCACCCGTTTAATTTGTAACACAATATAAATGACCTTCGCTCTCGAATCATCAACCGGGTAATTTATAAGCCACGGCCTCGAGGGAAGGTCATATCAAGTAAGGTACTACTCATATACTAGCAGCGGCATCATACACTGGCTATGAGATTTCTAACAGAAAGACTTACAAATAACACTTAACGTGTTAAGTATAATATAATTATATAGTTCAGAATCGACGTTTCTTGGGACGGATCTTAAGCATAATCCGTAAGTTCGCCATATAGTGGTCTGGATCTACTTTTGGGTGGTTCATAAGATATGCGATATGTTTATCAACAAAAGACACTGTGTTGTCGGGGTGTAGCTCGCTATTAGACGAGTAGCCATCCTTAGTTAGCATCTTTTCGTTTTGTTCCATACGCTCTAGAGCTGCAATAACACCGGCAGCTTGTATTTTTTCGGCAACTTCTACGCGTGCACTCCTAGTTGTCATTGCTTCGGCTTGACCTGTTTAGCTTTTTTGGTTTCTTTTCGTCCTTTGTCTTTCGACATGTTGTGTTCCCTCCTCGGGGCTTAATTGTTAAATATTGAAGTATGCGGTTGTCGCTATTACTACTAGTATAGGCCTGTTAGCTCAAAGAGTCCAATCCACACAGTACTATCAGCACGGATGTTTATAGTCCGCTACTTGCAAATGGATAACTTTAATTTATATACTTGAACTATACAAGGAGACGATAGATGGCTGATGTTGAAAGGTTGCTGGTTGTGGGGAGCGGGGGGCGAGAGTTCGCAATAATAGATGAGGCGATTCATTCCGGGGTAGAGCGAGTTTACTCAACAAGGGGCGAAGACGCTGTAAGCCTCGGAATAGAGGGTGTTATAAATACGGGAATTGGGGAGAAGAATGTTTCTTCGATTGGCACATTTGCAGCCCAAGAAAATATTGACTTAGTAATCGTTGGCCCAGAAGCGCCGCTCATTACGGGCGTAAGTAATATCCTAAGGCATAAAGGTATTGCAGTCTATGGACCTGATAAAGATGGTGCAAAGTTCGAGGAAGATAAGTGTAATACACATCAATTTGTTGAAAAGTACGGGCTCTCAAACCCGCCCAACTCACAAACTTTTTTGCCAGGGCAAAAGGCAAGTGCAAAAGCACTCGTTAAAGAGCTTGGTCCAGAAGGTGTGTATACAAAGCGAGTTGGTCAGGAGGGTGGCAAGGGGGCTGTTGGGTACGGCGAAGGAGACCTAGAATTAGCCTACCAAGAGGTAGATGCAGTGGCTGATAAGGGCGAAAGCTTACTTGTTCAGGGCAGGTTGCGGGGGCCTGAATATTCTGCAATGTTTATGCTCGACGGACGGGGTAATGCTGTAGCTACAGCATTGTCGCGTGACCACAAAGCGCTGTTTGACGGTGGGTTAGGGCCAAACACTGGTGGAATGGGGGCATTTGCACCACTTACTACCGAGCAAGCTAGCCAACAGCGCCGAGAGGAAATAGAACAGATTGGCCTGAAAATAGCTGGTGGTTTGGTTGAGGAAGGCATTGATTTTCGAGGTACGCTTTATGCTGGCCTAATGGCCGTTACTCCTGAGAGCGACTCGCCGCTCAGTATTCTTGAGTTCAATGTCCGTTTTGGTGATCCAGAAACACAAGTCTTGCTAAAATCACTCGGTGGAAGAGCGATAGATTACATGTTTGCTATGGCGCGTGGTGACGGAGAAATGGATATGAGCCGCTTGTACCTAAGTGCTGATAATAGTCCTGTTGCGTTGACAATTTGCTTAGCTTCCCCTGGATATTCGCAGGATGGTCAGGCGGTTGTAATCGGTCTACCGGTTAATGTTCCGCGTGACTTGCCAGAGGACATGTCGATTCAATTTGCAGGAGCACGGCAAACTGATGATGGAATTGTTTCAAGCGGAGGCAGAGTGCTATATGCAACCAAGACGGGCTCAAATATTGCTGAAGCAAGAAAAGTCTATGATTATATTGGTCGGGATAACGGTGGTATATGCCTGGGAGACGACGAGCAGGTTATACGCAGTGACATTGGCCTAGTTTAGGCCAACTCATCCGTAGCTAACCAAAGTGGGTTTTGTTCCATTTCACCCCGGAGGATCAGAATCACCTTAGAAGCAACAGCTTCGGATACTGTGTGCTCTTCGAGGGTCGTGGTTTTGCTTGGTGGATATGCGAGTCGATCTAACACATCCCAGTAGTCAATAGTTTCTGGGGCTCGGTACGCGAGCTTATCTCCTGCATTCTCAACGCTCCACTTAACCATGAGGTCCATAGTCATGAGACGTGCCGCAGCAGCAATTGGCTCCATGCCTCCTAGGACTAGGGTATTCCCGTAGGACGAAGCCGGTACCTTTATTAATTCTGGAAAATCAGTGATATATGGTGTTGTCATAATTAGAGAGTTTGGCACTAGTAATCATTTGAAGCAAGCATAAGAGGGATAAGTCACATTAAGTACCGATATTGTAGCTTTACTGGGCTAGTTTACTACGAGGTAGTCCATGTTTGCGAGCGTGCATATTGTTCCACCAGCTTTTTGTATACTAGAATGGTTTTGAGGTTCAACTGGAAC
>JBDTJP010000018.1:0-5115 GCA_039935755.1 Saccharimonadales bacterium (SeqCode) | reverse complement strand
GTCTTTTTGCTGAACTATTAATATTTTTAGTAATTCGGTTACTGCATGTTCCTTGGTGGCGTTACGATTTGTAATATGGATGTCGTTAAAACCGTCTCGTTGTGCAACTACCATTGTGACGGCAATATCTTCAATCTTTGATAATTTGGCAACAATTTCGGGTGCTATATTTTGTGGCACAAAAATCTGTTCAAAAAAGTATACCGGTACGTCAATCTTTAAGCTATTCACAGAGATTCCCCCATTTAAGTACGCATCTTCGTTGTTGTCGTTATATAGCACCCTATAATCGGGGTACTGCTTAACCACGGCTATTGCTTCACTAAGGGCGGCTGGCTCAATGTCACACTGCCAGACTATCTTACCAGTTGCCGGGTCACATATTTGTGTACCTGCAGAAATAATACAAGGGTCTGTTAAGGCAAGGCCTTTTAATACAGGCTCAGCGAACGACCAAACTCTACCTGTAGCAGCGCAAACATAATAATCACTCTCGATTGAGCGTACTGCTTCTATAAGTCGTTTGCTCGGTAGTTTTTGTTCAGGCGAATCAATAGCCGTACCGTCTATATCAAAAATAATAGCTTTCATATCGCAACCAGGGGGTATACATCTATTACTGGTTCCTCGTATGGATGATTCAAACGTATTAACTCAACAACAGTCTTAAAATTGTTTGCGCTGCAGGTTATTTCGATTCGCTCCTCAATGACTTCTTCTGCCTTACCAATATGGCCTACGGCTGGGTTCGCACCAGTTTCTGGACTGAACCTGCCTATACCTTTTGCAGAAAAGCTACAGTGGCTATAGTTACCGATCTTGCCTGCCCCTAAGTCGCCCACTGCCTGACGTAGCCTATCTGCATCACTCTCAGGTACAGTAAATACAATCTTGACTTTATCATTCATAACTCAACCTTTTCAGTAACATATAGCCTATATTTCGTTTCATGATGTCTACATAATACCAAAAGATTATAGTTGAGCTTTAGCTGCTTTTAGGATTGCTAGGTCTCTTTTTTGGATAAACTTGCCTTCTTTATTGTTGGGCTTGTCGCTTTGTAGTAGTTTTATGGCATGGTCAATGTTATTTGCCCGCATTCCAATCATTCCCTGTTCAAGCTCGTTTTCTTCTAGTGCTGACTCTTGCTGTTCGCCAACTTGCTTTGCGAGGTAGCAATATGATGTTTGCTTTAAGCCCCTATCTTCGTAGGTTCTGTATTCCAATACCTCACCTAGCTCAATAATAATATCTGCTACAGCCGACTTCTTCCATAAGCTCTCGTTCAAGCGCGCTTAGAATGTCTTCACCCGCCTCAATGCCACCGCCTGGTAGTTTATGGTAGCCATGCTTGCTCACATTTAGCATGTGTACCTGGGCATTATCATCAAGCAGCACTGCCCTTGCCGCACGCCTTTCCCTAAAAGATGAAGTGTCGACATCGGCGCTGCCAGCAACAATGTCCTGTTCCCTTATTGTTAGTAAGCTCTTCAATTGCTCTGCTCACTTAGCTTGAGGACTGAAGCGTTTTTCATGTGTGCGTTCTTAATTCCCTGCAGCCAGCCCCAATCATAAAACGCGGCCTGAATCATAATACATATATCCCTATGGGCCACCATTATCACATTTGTGTAGTTACTACCCTTCAGTGATTCGAGTAGTTTAGCTGCTCTTTCGTAAGTTGCTTCGAAACTTTCGGCGTCTTTTGCATTAAGAAAGTACAGTAGTCCATCAACGTCTATGTTTCCCGTGGAGTACTTTTCGATATCCGTTCGTAATTTGCCTGTCAAAACACCGTAATCTCGTTCAATAAGCTCGCTGTTAATGGCTACGTCTTTACCTAGCACTTCTGCAATAGCCTCGGCAGTCTGGCGCGCCCTTTGCAGGGGTGACGACATTATTACATCAAATACTATAGATTCGCCTTGTAGCTCCTTCGCGACTTTACTGGCCTGCTCCTCGCCTAAGGCAGTTAGGGGCGTATCTCTTCTGCCGTTTAGTATGCCCGCTGCATTATCTTCGTCTTCCCCATGCCTAACCAGATATATATTCATGTTCATATGATAACAAAAATACTATACGCATGCTGTCTCAGCATAATCTTTACAGTTATGGGCTTAGCTATACGCTGTCGTAGTTTGTTATATCAAACAATCTTGGATACGGTACTTCGAATACTTGCCTCAGCCCTTCGTAGGATAATTCCAGCATTTCGACAGTTGGATCAATAGGCCAGCCATAGCCCAACTCGGTAGGTGTATGGACTGTGATGTGGGAATATTCAGGCTTTGGTTCACCGTACTTACCATAATCGAACCCACCGAATTGTACTTTACCTGGTATGTAAGGGCCTCTTAGCAACAGCCTACCAACCACTGTCGGGTGGCTTACCTTCGGCTCTTCTAGCTGATAATCTATCCGCCACTCCTTGTGTTTACCGTTTCCAATTCTCTGCCTTTTAGCCCTAGGCATATGTGGATGGCCAGTGAATGCAGCCTGCTGAGATTGGTGAAAGGTTGCGTGCAAGCCATGCTCCTCTGCTATCTCACGACACACCTCAACGGCCGGATCCCTAATCTCAATAGCGGTAAGTGGTCTGTTGAAGTCTAGTCTAATCATTGTCAACGATTGTAACACCGTAAAGTTTACGCGCAAGCATGAGCGTATCTATACAAAAGTTTGATAAAATCAGCAAAAATGTATAGTCTTTGAGGTAATACAATGTAATACGGCTAATAAAGGTGCGTTAATTGTGGTAAAAATTATAGCTATTGGCGGTGGTGAAATCGGCCGCCCCAAAGAGGATGGGAGTGGTCATCACCCAATAGAAACATCCGTAATCGATAGCGAAATACTTAACTTAACTGGTAAGAATAATCCAACCCTACTGTTTTTACCTACTGCAAGTAATGATTCGGCTGAGTATTACCAAGTGGTCAAAAAACATTTTACAAATATAGGATTCAAATCAGTTGATGTGCTGTATTTGTCTGACAAAACACTCACAAGCAAGCACATTGAGGACACTATTTTATCGCACGACGCTATTTATGTTGGTGGCGGTAATTCACTGCGTATGCTAAAAACCTGGAGACGTCTTGGGGTAGATATCATGATGAAGAAGGCTCTGGATCAGGACGTAGTGCTATCCGGTATTAGCGCCGGATCAATATGCTGGTTCAGTAGCGGTAACTCTGACTCCCGAAAGTTCAGTAGCGGCAGCGACGAGCTCATAAAAGTAACCGGGCTGGGCTACATCGATGCTATCCATTGCCCGCATTATGATACCGAGCCACACAGGCAAGACAATATCAAAAGAATAGTCAGAAACACTTCAAAAGTCGCAATCGCTCTCGACGACTGTTGTGCCATCGAGGTATTAGACGATAAGTATAGGATTATTAAGAGCAAAGCGACAGCAAAGGCATGGAAAATATACTGGGATGGCAATAATCACATTGTCCAGGAAATACATGCGGACCCGTCATATAGAGCTATAGATAAGTTGCTAAATAAGCAATAGCAGCTTGGGCGTGTTCGGTCTCCAAATAACAATCTAGCACATACTAGACCCAGTATTACGCTATCAGGCTAGTACCGATATTAAACTTCGCTTACTTTTAGTAACGACTTAATCGCGCGGCGCTCATCCATGGCTGCGTACGCTTCTTTAATATCAGAAAGCTCAACAGTAAGGTCAAAGACACGCCCGGGGTTAATCTTGCCATCTAATACATCCTGCAGTAGTTCGGGGATATATTGCCGTGCAGGTGCAGCGCCTCCACGAATTCCAACGTTCTTAGCAAAGATATCACGATATTGAAAGTTCTGGTAAAGAGGCACACCGACAGCTCCAATCATTCCACCTGCCCTTGTGATGCCAACCGCCGTCTCGATTGACTGGTCCGTACCCACGCATTCGAGCGCTGCATCCACGCCGACCCCATCAGTCAGCTTCATAACCACGTCAACTGCTTCCTGGCCACGCTCCTCGACAATATCAGTTGCTCCAAACTCCTTAGCTACAGCCTGCCTAGCCGGATTACGGCTTAAAGCAATGATTCGCTTAGCTCCAAGCCGCTTAGCAGCCAGCACTGCGCTTAGTCCAACTGCACCGTCGCCAACAACTGCGACAACATCTCCGGCTTTTACGTTAGCACTAACTGCCGCGTGGTGTCCGGTGCACATGACATCTGATAGGGCAGCGAAAGATGCGAGCATTTCGTCAGAAAAGTCTGAGCCGGGTACTTTTACCAAAGTTGCATCTGCAAATGGCGAACGTACATATTCACCTTGGCCCCCATCGATCTCTCCATTACCAAAACCAAGCCCGTTTTGGCAATTAGACTGAAATCCAGCCTTGCAGGCAGGGCAAGTACCATCGTTGTACTTAAACGGCGCGATCACAAAGTCACCTTTTTTAAGTTCTTTTACATCATCTCCAACTTCTTCTATAACGCCTATGTATTCATGTCCTATGCTACCGACTTTATGTGGGGCTATGCCTCGGTAGTACCATAAATCAGAGCCACAGACACTGCCTCGCACAACCCGAACTACTGCATCAGTGGAGTCCTTAATTTTTGGGTCAGGCCGTTCACCAAATTCTATATCCCCTTTTGCTTTATATATTGCTGCTTTCATAAATATATCCTTCGTTTACTTATTTATATGAGTCATTGTTGCGCTCTGTCGCCACAAAGAGCTAGCTAATGCTGGGTCGTAGGCCTTATCGCTAGCTTTAGCTATTTTACGCTTAACGTAATATTCACCCGTCACCCAGTCCTTGCCTGGTGCAGTTGTAGCTAGCCAAATCATTGTGTCGGCGCCCTGCGCTGGAGTAATAAGCCTAAAAAGCTTCTTAAGTGGGCTGTGATATATAAACCTGAATAAACCCTTAGCCTCACTCGCGAAGTTGGTTGCAACATTACCTGGGTGGAATGCTACTGCAGATACGCCCTTCGGGCCGTATAAACTATCCAGTTCTTTTGTGAAGAGGATGTTTTCTAGCTTTGCGTTGCCGTATGCCTTGTTCGGGGTAAACTTCTTTTCCATATTCAAATCGTTGATATCAAAGTCGCTGAACAAGCTGTTTGCTACGCTTGATGTATTGAT
>JBDTJP010000017.1:0-11839 GCA_039935755.1 Saccharimonadales bacterium (SeqCode) | reverse complement strand
ATCCTCAACAACCGGCGGAGGAATTGGCAGGAGTGGACTACTGACAGGGCTTGGCTCTACTAAACTCCATGACGCATCTATTATAAAATCACACTGATCATCAACTATCTCGCGGGTAAAGCTCTGTGACTTATTTGCATTGCAAATAGTGTTCGCCATAGTGCATTGATACTTAATATTACCAATTGCTAAACTTTGTGTTTTTGTCCAGCTAATACTATCAATTACCTGCTCGCTGGTGTCTAGAATACGAACCGTTCCGCCGTCATCCGACAAGCTCGAAAATGGTGACTCTATGGCATCGATAAACATGGGATCTAAATTGTCTTTAGCTAACACTAGGCTGTGCGCAGACTCAAGCAATCCGCTCGCTATTACGAATCTCTTAAACATATCTGTGGTAGGTGTAGGTGAGCTAGCGTACTCGATATAGTATTGGCTCAGGTCGGTAGATTCACCACTCGGATTGTAAAGTTCTATAAACTCATTAAATCCAGCAGAATCGTTACGAATCTTTACCTCGCTAATAACAAGGGCTGGTAGAGCCGACTCGGCCGACACAACCGGTGTTATAGACATAAACGTCAGCAATACAGTGCCGAGTGCAATAAATATGTTTCGAACCATGGTGCCCATAAATCAGATTATACTCAGCTTAACGACAGTTACAAGTTTACATTTAAAAAAGATTATGCTAATTCATAACTATGCGCTGTCGCTATTCGGATATTATGGCTTATACTAATTAGGTTATGCTACAACTAAGTAATACATTCTTGGGTAAACCTGTGTTGTCACTACGGACCGGTGGCCAAATTGCTGTTATCACTGAAATGATAATAAACCCGAATAATCTCAAGATTGAAGGGTTTTACTGTGAAGACAGGTTCAATAAGAGCCAATTAGTGCTTGTGGCTCAAGACATTCGAGACCAAATTGATCAAGGTATAGTCGTTAACGACCACGAGGTATTGGTTGATGCCGGGGAGCTCATACGCCTAAAGTCCGTACTAAAACTAAGGTTCGCTATAACCGGCAAGCCAGTGGTTACTGTCAACAAACATAGGCTCGGCAAAATTACTGATTTTGCGGTTGATGACCAGACTCTTTACGTCCAAAAATTGTACGTAGGCCAAAGTGTACTTAAAAGCCTAAGTATAGGTTCACTCAGTATCGATCGTAGCCAAATCGTAGAAATTACCGATAGTAAAATTATAGTTCAGGAGCCTCTAAAACCAGTCAAAGTGACGCTGTCTGGGGCACCGGCAGCTTCTTAGGCAACTTCATCAAGTACTTGCTTGATATCGGAGTAGTTGTAACCCTGACGAGCAAGATATTGCATAAATTTGAGTTTATCGGGGTATCTGGCCGACTTGCGGGCAACTAAATCCCTAAGCACTTGTTGTTCATCAGTCTCCTCTTTGTCCGCAGCCAGCACTTTATCAATAACGTCCGATGGTATGCGTTTTTGGCGGAGCTCCAGTTGAAGCTTGCGCCGACTGGTGGATTTAAGCAGCCGACGGTTCTCTACCCAACGCTCGGCAAACTTTTGATCATTCACATGACCATTAATACTTAACTTGTTAAGTATTAATTCTATAATATCTGGATCTTGCTTCTTACGACGTAAATAATCTCGCAGCTCCCACTCGCTACGCGGGCGATAACTTAACAAGTTAAGTGTTCGTTCGTATATCTTGCCTATGTCTGAGTCATTCTTGAAGGTATTGATTTCGTCTGACGTTAGTTCTAGCCCGCTATGCAAGCCAGAACTAACAAACTGAGATTGCCCTAGCGAAAAACTGTACTTTCCATCAACGTATATCGAATAACGGTCCGTCCGTTTAACCTGCTGTTTGACCGCCGTTATCTTCATGGTCTTTTGTGCTATTAAATAATCGAGGCTTTGTCGGCAGCGACTTTACGTACTTTTTCGGCTATTTCCTCAAGGATTTTCGGATTCTCTTCTAGATACTTTTTAGCAGCTTCACGCCCTTGACTAATCTTCTCGCCGTTATAGCTAAACCAAGCACCTGCTTTTTCGACGATACCGCCTTCTGTAGCTAAATCAAGGATGTCACCAGACTTACTGATACCTTGGTTGTACATAATATCGAACTCAGCCAATCTAAATGGTGGTGCTATCTTGTTTTTGACTACCTTAACGCGAGTGCGGTTACCGACAATCTCATCGCCGTTTTTAATTTGGGCGATTCTACGGATGTCCATACGAACACTGGCGTAGAACTTAAGAGCGTTTCCACCAGTCGTAGTTTCTGGGTTACCGAACATAACACCAATTTTCATACGAATTTGGTTGATGAATATGACCGTGGCTTTGGATTTATTAATTACACCGGTGAGCTTACGAAGAGCCTGACTCATCAAACGAGCCTGCAGACCAGGTAGACTGTCACCCATATCACCCTCTATTTCAGCCCGCGGCACAAGGGCTGCTACTGAGTCGACTACGATTATATCGACGGCGTTAGAGCGAACCAATGTCTCGACAATCTCAAGCGCTTGCTCGCCGTTATCTGGCTGGCTAAGCAATAAGTTAGCTACATCTACACCAATACGTTTTGCATATGCAGGGTCAAGTGCGTGCTCGGCGTCAATAAATGCTGCCGTTCCACCCTGACGCTGAACTTCTGCAATAGCGTGAAGCGTAAGTGTAGTTTTACCAGAACTTTCTGGGCCATATACTTCGACAACTCTGCCGCGTGGGATACCACCACCAAGTGCAATATCTAGGCTCAGAGCGCCCGTAGACACTGTTTCAACATCTACATCTGTTCGCTCACCTAATTTCATAATCGCACCTTTGCCAAATTGCTGAACAATACTTTCTAGCGCAATACCAAGGGCTTTACTTTTACCGGACGGCTCGCTTACGTCTGCCATTTGCTTAGCTGGTTTCTTCTGTTTTTGCGCCATGGTCCCCTCCTGATTAATATCCCTGTTATATCTAGTATAGCAGGTCTAAACACCCATAGCCTTGTGCTAAAAAGTAACAAACGTGGAAAAACATCTGTTAAGTTGGTTAAGCTTATCCTATACTGTATAGCATATGCGTATTTCGGATGCTCTGGTGGAGAAGCTCCTAACAGATGCCGGCAAACTAACTGCCGAGCAGCTGAAGGATTTACACGATCAAAAAGAAGCTCAAAAGAAGCCCTTACAAGACCTAGTTATTCAGAGTAGTTTAGTTAGTGAAAAAGATTTAACCAAGCTCTATGCCGCCGAGATTGACGTCCCTTTTATCGAGCTGAATCCTCGTGAGGTAAAACGCGAAGTTCTGAAGTTAATCCCAGAGAGAATTGCTCGGCAATATACTGTTGTTCTGTATGAGGTCGAAGAAAATGGCGACAAACTGCTGGCCATGTCTGACCCAGACGACATTCAAGCACTTAGCTTCCTGCAAAAGCAATTGGGTAGCAACATCAAGCCCTCGATTGCGACTACAAGCAACATCCAGGCAACACTAGACCAGTATCGAGGTAACATCGGTAACGAGTTAACGAAGGTTATTTCACCAGAAGAAGTCGAAGAAGATGATGACGATATCGACGAGGCTGACCTAGCCGAAGATTCTCCGGTAGCGCAGACCGTAAATCTGTTAATTGAGTATGCTATCCACTCCGGAGCCAGTGATATCCACATCGAACCACGGGAAAGCTACGTAAGTATAAGATACCGCGTTGATGGTATTTTGAGAGAAGCAAACAAGCTCCCTAAAAAAGTTCACGGGGCGTTAGTTTCGCGTATCAAAATTCTGAGTAACCTTAAAATTGACGAACGCAGAGCCCCACAGGACGGCCGTTTTAAAATTCAACTTGGTGGCACAATGTACGCACTACGCGTGTCGACGCTACCTATAACCGACGGCGAAAAGGTCGTTATGCGTATCCTAAACGAGTCTTCTAAAGCTGCTACTCTAGAAGAACTTGGATACTGGGGATATAGTCTGGACGTTATAAATAAAGCTATGAAGCAACCGCACGGCATGGTCCTAGTTACGGGTCCGACAGGATCAGGCAAATCAACTAGTTTGTTTAGTATACTAAGCCTAATAAACAAGCCCACTATCAATATATCGACAGTCGAGGACCCGGTTGAATACCGCATACCAGGGGCAAATCAAGTACAGCTAAATCCTAAAGCGGGCATGACATTTGCTACCGGTCTTAGAGCATTAATGCGCCAGGACCCTAATGTCATCATGGTGGGCGAGATACGTGATGGCGAAACAGCCGACATTGCGGTGCAGGCAGCCCTAACTGGGCACTTGGTCTTTGCTACACTCCACACAAATAATGCTGCAACTTGCTTGCCTAGGCTACTTGATATGGGCGTTGAACCGTTCTTGATAGCCAGCACAGTCAGAGCAGTTGTGGGCCAGCGTCTGGTGCGTCGATTGTGTGTCGATTGTCGCGAAACGGTCGAGCCAAGTCTAGAAACTGTAAAACAGATTGCCGATGTATTTGGCACTAATGAAACTAGTGTTATGAAGCACCTTCATGCTCTAGAAGAAGCAGCGCTTGAAAGTGGTATAGGCCAAGTGGTTACAGGAAAAAGTAAAGCCGACACGTCAGTATTATCGACTACCGAGAGCAAGATAAGCCGTATATACAAGGCTCATGATGATGGATGTGATAGTTGCGGCCACACCGGCTACAAGGGTAGAATGGGTATTTACGAGGTTCTAAACGGTAGCGTAGCTATCCAGAAATTAATAATCACAGGCAGCACTAGCGACACTATCCAAAACCAAGCAGTAGCCGACGGTATGATCACTATGCAAATCGACGGCCTGGTCAAGGCTTTGCGTGGTCAAACTTCAATCGAAGAAATCTTAAGAGTAACAACCGAGAAATAAGCTAATGATATTTAATTACACCGCCACAAATAAAGAAGGTAAAACGGTCAGCGGCACTACCGAGGCGGTCGATCGGGCTTCGGTTATAAGCGCACTTACCAAGCAAAGCTTGCGCCCAATTATCGTCAAGCGTAAGGGTATAAATAACGTCGGCAAATCCCGGGGTAAAAAAGTAAAACTACACCAACTAGTGATATTCACTAGACAGCTCTCGACAATGATCTCGGCCGGAGTGCCATTAACGCGTGCTTTGTCGACTATGGAGAACCAAGCTGAAAGTAAGTATTTTAAGTCAGTTATCAGTGGTGTCACTAAGGACATAGAGGGCGGCACAGCACTCGGTGAGGCACTTAGTAAGTACCCCACTGTATTCTCGGATATATATGTAAACATGGTTAAAGCCGGAGAGGCCGGCGGTATATTAGACGAAATACTAAAGCGTCTAGCTAGTCAGGTCGAACAAGATGCCAGCATACGCAAGAAAATAAAAAGCGCCATGATGTATCCAATCGTCATATTTAGCATCACAATTGTTGCGTTTTTCGGAATCATGATTGGAGTCATGCCTAAAATAGCCAAGATTCTAAACGATTTGGCTGGCCCCAACGCCCAACTGCCTGTATATACCCGCGTTCTGCTAAAAATGAGCGCATTCATGCAGCACAATTTTATACCTATCGCTATAGTTCTGGCTATAGTCGTCTTTTTTGTTAGGCGTTACATTAAAACACCGAAAGGTAAGTATCAATTTCATGCAATGTTACTTAGAACGCCTATAGTAAAAACCATTATTATAAAAGTAGCTATTGCTAGATTTGCCCGAACTTTTGCATCTCTAATGTCAGCCGGTGTAGCCGTACTTGATGCCCTGCAAGTTACTGGCGGCGCAATTGGCAACAAAGTCATAGAAGCTGAGCTTGTAGAAGCCGCCAAGCAAGTTAAAAACGGTAAGCAGCTCAGTGAGCCACTGAGCAATAGTAAACATTTCCCAGCAATTGTCGCTCAAATGCTAGCGATTGGTGAAGAGACTGGTCAAATCGACACTATACTTGTGAAGGTTGCCGATTTTTATGAAGAGGAAGTCGAAACTACTATTGATGGCTTAAGCGCCCTAATTGAGCCTCTAATGATTGTCGTACTTGGAGGTATTGTCGGTGTTATTGCCGCCAGCGTTATGGGCCCAATCGCAAGCCTTAGTAAAAATATTGGAAATAACTAGCTGGAACAATTATGCAGACTAAGCAGCACAATTACGAAAACAAGAAGGATGCTGGTTTTACTCTTGTAGAGTTAGTTATTGCTCTTGGTGTGTTCTCTGTAGTAGCTGCGAGCATATTCGGATTATTTATAAGCCTTACGAGCAGTGCAGTTATAGCGAAGCAAAAAGCCATAGCCATAACGATTGTAACTAACGAAATGGAACGCCTTAAATCACTACCTTATGATTCACTAGCCGTGGCAGGTGGCAGTATATATAGTGCAAACCCCTTGCCAGCTACTACGACGACTAAGGTCAATGGATTTACCTATACGGCCAAAATAAGCGTTAGCTATGTTGATGATGCCTTTGATGGATGCGCTGACTATCCGTCACCCGAGCTTAAAGCAATTTACTGTCGTAATTATCCACCACCAACTGGCGCGCCTGCGGTTGATAATAACCCCCAAGATTACAAAATTATAAGGGTAGCCGTTTATAACAAAAATAATGCTAAGCTGGCAGACTTAGACACCCAGGTATCCGCTCGCGTATCAGAAACATCTAGTTCAACTGGGGCCCTATTCGTAAGTATAATAGATGACACTGGAAACCCTGTTAATGATGCTACCGTGACCGTAGTAAACAACTCTGTTGCTCCCAATGTTAACGCCAGTGATACAACTGACAGTAATGGTATAGCTATATTTTATGGTTTCCCGCCAGATTCGGGTTATGACTACGTGGTTACCGCCAACGCTCCTGGCTATTCAACAATCTCAACCATCGCACCATTCGGCGGGCAGCAACCAAACTACCCAAGCCAAAAGATCTTCACCCAGAAATCATCATACGTAACACTCCCAATCAAACCGCAAGGAAGCGACAGTATCCTAGTAGAGGCAACGGACGTAAGTGGCAGCCCAATAAATGGCTTAAAAATATACGCCAAAGGTGGCTACAAGAAATACGTTAGCTCTTCCGACACAAGCTATTATTACGACAATATGTCGCCCAGCGATAGCCGTCCAACATCTAATGTAAGCGGCCTGGCAAGTCTGTCTAACTTGGTGCCTGGCGAATATATTTTCTGCGGAGATGACGGATCGACGAACTGCAAGGTAGGCGGGACCACCTACTATCTAGCGGCCGCGGTTCCCTACACTGGCAATAATTCACTAAGCCCAATTATAGTACCTACCTACACTTCTTCGTCACCTCCGTCGATAACCTTCCCATTTAATTCTGGTAGCTATCTACAAAAGGTTAGACTCATGCTCACCACCAACTCAAACTTCCCACGAATATCAACAATGAATCCATACGAGCTAAGCCTGTCTTCGGGAACAGTTAACAACTTCGGGTTTCAGATAAACGGCAACAACCTACCATGCTCGACTAGCAGCTGTCTAACGTCTGTCAAGATCACTCAAAGTGGCTCTGTGTTCAACGCTGTCTGTAGCGGAACTAGTGCAGGGCTACAGCTAAATTGCACGGCTAATTTAAGCGGCATAGCCCAAGGTACGGCTAATTTAACCATCCAGGTCAGTGGCTACGTCCTTGCCCTGCCAAGCACTCCACAAATGGGAGGGCTAAATGTCACGCCGTAATATCCCACAGTTAGGCTTTACGCTTGTTGAGTTAATGATAACTATATCCGTATCTGCTATCGTTGCGTCTGGGATGTACGTGTTTTTTAATACATCATTTAACCAATATCTGGCTTTGCAATCTAATAGCAGTCAATTTACAGATCTTGCAGCACAATCACAACGGCTAGCCAATGTACTACGAGGTCTAACAGACATTATTACACCAGGCTCAAATGACCTAACTGTCTATGCCTACTTTGCGCCCAACAACACCTATGTTTCTGTAATACGCTATTATTTAGTTAATAACGGTAAGACCCTTATGGCTGATGTAACACCTATGTCCGCAGACCCTCCGATTGGGTCACCAATTACAGCCAAAAAACGCACCTTCACTATTATTGGCGGATTCTCAAACGCTCCTGGAGTAAACTTATTTAATTATCTAGATTCTAGCGGTGCCATCATACCAATGCCTTTGGTCGATCAGCATATTGTGAAAGGCATACAGATTAATCTATCGGTTCCTACAAGCTCTGGCGGGCCAAATGGTAATCAAGCTATGTCGCTAAATGTAAGCTTACGTAACAGGAAGACCAACTTATGAAAAGACAGATATCTAGCAATGGTTTTGTAATGCCTATGGTCTTGGCCTTTATAATTGCCATGACAATTTTGAGTGCTGTTCTACTCGAAACAATAAGTAATAATTTTTGGGTGGTTCAGTACAACCTACAGAGACAGCAGGCCTTTAATATATCAGAAGCCGGTGTTAATTATTACCTGTGGCACCTTTCACATAATTCATCTGATTTTAAGGATGGTAAATCAATACCTGCCACGCCGGACCCCAAGCTTGGTTATGGCCCATATGTACACAACTACGTAGACAGTAACGCAGTAACGCAGGGCACCTACACTTTATGGATTAAGCCCCAGGGTAACGGTTCGACTATAGCTACAATACGTTCGATCGGTAATATAAAAGGCTCCAACATAACTAGAACTGTTGAGGCAAAAATAGGCGCAGCCTCATTTGCTAGCTATGCACTTGTAGCCGACTCACAGCTCTGGTTTGGCAACAATGAGACTGCCGATGGACCAGTCCATTCTAATCAAGGTATCCGAATGGATGGGGCCAGTACTAACGATATAACTAGCTCAAATCAATCTTATGTGCCTTCATCGCAGTTGGGTGGTAATGGTTCGACGAGCCGTCCTGGCGTGTGGTGCAGCACTACGGTTAGCTCACCCGTAAATTGCAATACACGCAATAAATCACTATGGCGCTATCCTGTCCCGGCGATAGACTTCAATCAAGTAACAGGTAGTTTGTGTATCATGAAAAAGGTAGCCTTCGAAAGTGACGCAGCAACCGCCCCGCTTGCCTCTCAATCAACCGCATGTACTAAAACACCGAATACACGTACAGATGCTTATTTACCTCAGAGGAGTACATCCGGCAGTTTTAGCTCCACTAAAGGCTATCTGATTGAGCTTAATGCCAACGGTACGTACGACCTTTCATACGTTAATAACGAAAACGATAGAACTACGTCATACACTAACGCGCTTACGCGCCAGTCAATTGCTACGGGTGTAAACGTACCTAATTCAGGAGTAATCTTTGCCGAGGATAATGTATGGGTCCGGACTAATGGGTCCTTCCATGGACGTGTCAGTATAGCTGCTGGGCGTCTAGCAACAACAAGTAACGCCTCTATAAATATAGTCGATAACTTGTTATACAGCACAAAGAATGGCGAGGACACTATAGGCTTAGTCGCTGAAGATTCAGTAATAATAGCACCGTATGCCCCGCCAGCTAGTTCCAGCTTCAATTTTGAGGTAGATGCTGCCGTAATAGCACAATCGGGGGACGTTGTGTACCCTAATCGGTACAAATCTGATAGCAACCGCTGTACTAGGGGTTTTGTAAACTCTAGCCAGAAATTTACATACTACGGGTCAATAGCTAACCGTCAAACGTGGACGTGGACGTGGCTGCTCGGCGGATACTCATGTGGCGATGCCGTAAGAGACTCAACAAACAACTATGTGTCAGGTATACAAACTAACACCACGATGTACGATTACAATCTTTTGTATGCTCCGCCACCAAGCTTCCCGATAACTTCAGGGTATAACATACTATCGTGGCGTGAGGTCCTTGCCCTACCATGAACAATTCTGGCGTACAGGCCCCCCGTTATGCTATAGTTGTAGCAAAGCACGCTTATGCTTTGATGGGCAGCATGTGAACAGTACAAACACTTATTTTTATCAGGATAAACCTATTTTTGGGCTCGATATTGGCTTTTCTAGTATTAAAGTCATGCAGTACAGTGGTGAGCTCAAAAAGCAGCGTATTATAGGCTATGGAGTTGCTGGTTTCGACTCTAAGGCTATAGTTAATGGCGTAATTGTAGACCCAGAAGCATTAGCCAAGGCCACGCACGAGCTGTTTAATAAGCATCTAATTGGCGACATAACTACAAGACGCGTTGTTATGGCGGTGCCTGCGGCTAGGACTTTTACCCGTAATGTCATGCTTCCCTTAATCAAAGGGAAGGACTTGTATGATGCAATTCAACTCGAGACAGAACAATACGTACCCGTGCCTATAGATGATTTGTATATAGACTACACAATTGTCCAGAAGAATGAAAAGGACCAGGAAGTTTTAGCCGTAGCAGTACCCAAAAAAATCGTTGATTCTTACTTGCAGTTAACTGCTCTGCTTGGCCTAGAGGTAGTAGCAGCCGAGACAACAACCAGCGCAGCTAGTAGGCTGTTCGTGCAAGCCGAGCAAAGTGACATACCTACCGTACTAATTGATTTTGGATCGATGTCTTCGGATATAACCGTATACGATGATGGATTGGTAATAACTGGCACCGTGCCAGGCGGTGGCGACAGTTTTTCCCAGGCAATAGCTAGCGCACTCAAGGTTACTCGTCCCGAAGCTCACATAATCAAGACAAAATACGGACTAGGTTTGAGTAAAAAACAGAATGAAATTAAACAAGCATTGTCGCCTGTATTAGACCAAATGCTCAGGGAAATCCGTCGAATGATTAGATATTACGAAGAACGTTCCGGTACACAGCGTAAAATAGGACAAGTAGTCACCATGGGTGGTGGTGCTAGTATGCCAGGGCTATCTGATCACATGACTGACTTGCTGAGGTTGCCGGTTAGAATGTGTGATCCGTGGCAACACGCTAGTTTTGACGGGCTGCAACCCCCTAACTCAGTCGAAAAGTCTATGTATATAACGGTATCTGGCCTAGCGCTTGCTAATCCAAAGGAGATATTCTCGTGATTAACCTCCTTCCCCCAGAGTCTCGTCAAGATATCTTGTACGCCAGACGAAATACCCATCTAAGGTCATGGGCGACTTTACTGGCGATAGGCATTTTAAGCGTAATAACAATTATAGCTGCCGGGCACTTATACTTACAGAGCTCAATCAATTCATACAAAGCTCAAGCCGATCAAGGCAGTCAAGCACTGAAAGCCCAGAAGCTCGACGAGACACAGGCACAAGTGCTGGATATAACTAATAGCATAAAGTTAGTCGTACAAGTGCTACAAAGAGAGGTCTTGTTTTCTAAACTCTTGACTCAGATCGGTTCAGCTCTACCTAATGGTGCCGTCCTGACGAACCTAAGTATTAATAAAGTTCAAGGTGGACTCGACATAACTGCATCTTCATCTGATTACCAAACAGGCACCCAAGTACAGCTAAATCTGCAGGATCCTAACAATAAGATATTTGAAAAGGCCGATATAGTCAGCATACAGTGCACAACTCCTGCATCAGGTACGAACAGTAGATACCCTTGCACTGTCCAATTAAGAGCTCTCTTTGGTAAGAATAATACTTTTTCCTTTATAGACCCAAAGGCGGCAAACTAATGAATAGCAAAAAAGTCTTTTATGGTATGCTCGGTGCTATTGTTTTGCTTAGTGCACTTATAATAGCCACTACTGTGATGGGAGATAAGATTCTGCACAAGCAGTCTGAGAAGCTCGTGTCACTAAAACTAGATAATGAGGTAATCGATGCTCAGCAAACCTCACTGGCACAAGCGAAGAAAGATATCAAAAAGTACAATGGATTAAAGGATCTTGCAAAGCAAATAGTACCTCAAGAAAAAGACCAAG
>JBDTJP010000016.1:0-4068 GCA_039935755.1 Saccharimonadales bacterium (SeqCode) | reverse complement strand
AGCCTCGGCAGGAATGTCAACCTTACCAAAGCGTTTCATTCGTTCTTTACCTTTTTTTTGTTTGGCTAGAACCTTCTTTTTACGTGAAACATCGCCACCGTACAACCCGCTGGTTACGTCTTTACGAAATGCGCTTAAGTCCTCGCGGGCAATGAATTTGCCACCTATCGCTGCCTGTAAGGCTACTTTAAAGTTCTGCCTAGGTATAACGTCTTTTAGTTTTTCTACCGTTTCACGGCCTAGTAAATTTGCTTCACTGCGGTGGGCCATAACACTAAGAGCTCCGACTATCTCGCCAGCCACATAAAAATCTACGCGCACTAAATCCTCTACTCTATAATCCGCCAATTCGTAGTTGAATGATCCATAGCCACTGGTAGCACTTTTAAGTTGATCATAAAAATCGGTTAGTAAGTTAGCTAACGGAGCTTCGAATGTAACCAAAGCCAGCTGTGCGTCTACAAAACTTAAGCCCTTTTGCAAGCCCCGCTTGGACGATATTAGCTGTATGACCGCGCCAACGTATTCTTTCGGTACAACGATTTCGCCATCAACCCACGGCTCGGCAATAGATGCTATTTTAGCTGGATCCGGTAAACTACTAGCTGATTTTATATCTGCACGCTCACCATTCAAGAGTTCCACATGATAATCGGTGCTTGGGTTTGTAATTATTAGGCTTAAATTGTATTCGCGCTCTAATCGTTCACGCACAATGTCCATATGTAGTAGCCCCAGGAACCCGACACGCACACCAAAACCTAGAACGGGTGAATTCTCTGGTTCGTATTGTAGGGCTGAATCACTTAGACTCAATTTTGCGATTGCATCCTTTAAATCGCCGTAAAATTCATTACTCTCTGGGAATATGCCAGCATAAACAAAAGGTTTTACTTCTTTGTAGCCCGCTAGCGGTTCAATCGCTGGGTCAGACACTAAAGTAACCGTATCACCAACCTTTGCCTCACGGGTTGATTTGAGGTTCGTTACAACATAACCAATCTCGCCCGTAATAAGTGATTTGTCTGCGGACATTGATGGGTTCAAGTGGCCGACTTCAAGCGCTATACCATGGCTTTTGGTACTCATCATTTTAATCTCGCTAGATTTTTGCAAATTACCATCTACAATTCTTACGTATAAAATTACACCACGGTAATCGTCGTAATAACTGTCAAAAATTAACGCTCTGGTCGGTGACTCTACCTCACCCTTTGGTGGTTCAATTTGTTCAATAACTGCGCCGAGTACTGCCTCCACTCCCTTGCCAGTCTTAGCAGAGATATGTAATATTTCGTCCTTTTTACAGCCAAGCAAACTCACAACTTCGGCACTTACCTTTTCAACGTCTGCGGCAGGAAGATCTATTTTGTTGAGAACAGGGATAATCTTTAAATCAGCAGCGATGGCTAAATATACGTTAGCCAAAGTCTGAGCCTGTATGCCCTGACTAGCGTCAACTACTAAAATAGCACCCTCACAGGCCTCTAGGCTTCGTGAAACCTCATAACTAAAATCAACATGGCCGGGTGTATCTATTAAATTAAGCTGGTAACCCTCGTAATTCATTTGTACTGGTGTCAGCTTAATTGTAATACCCTTCTCGCGCTCCAAGTCCATGCCATCTAGCAACTGGGATTTCATATCTCTCTTTTGAACTGTGCCAGTTAGCTCCAGCAAACGATCGGCTAGTGTAGACTTACCGTGGTCAATATGGGCGATTATACAAAAATTACGGATATGTTCTTGGTTCATTACTCTAGAAGTATACCAGAGGTGGTAAGAAGTTACTGGATTTTAACCGGGCGGAGTACTATCTGCTTTATTTTTGCTACAACTGGTAGCGCTTCTTCGAGCTCAAATAACGAGGAAACGGTTAAGTGAACGAGGAAAGTTACGAATGTTATTGCCGACAGCTTGGCGCCAAGAGCAAATATGCCTGTATCGCTCAGTCTGAGCGGTAATACTGAAATCATTATAAATGCAGCCAAGATGCTAAAACCTGTAACCGACATTATCCGCCCAACTCCGCCCCAAAACTTCATATTAAGCAGGCCCCTGTCTTTATATACCATTATCGATAGTAGTATGGCGACTTCACTGGCAGCAACTATTGACTGCGCCATGGCCAGTCCAGCCACACCGTAAGCAGACGGCCGAGCTAAATTAAAAACCAAATAGATGTTGAAACCTATAGCAAAAATTGACACAAACAGTGGTGTTAATATATTTTTCTGGGCGTAAAAATAGCGGGACACTATGCTATATACAATCCTAAAGAACATGGCGACAATTAAATACCCGAATATTAAAGCCACAGTTGGTGAGGCTTGACCGAACAAAAGCCGCGCTAAGTAACCACGACAAAAGTAACTGACTACTAGTACCGGCATACTTATCCAGATCATTGACCTAAGGATGGACAGAAAATCCTTGCGGAATAAATCGGGACGGCGCTGCGAGAGTCGTTCAGCAAGCCTCGGGAAAGCCGCCGTAGCAATGGATGTACCAATAAGCATAATAGGAACATTGGCCAACGTTTGAGCATAGTTAAAGTAACTAATAGATCCTGCGCCGAGCTGCTGGGCACGGTTAGTCTCGACTATACTGTTAATTGAATCAATCCCCTGGTCGATAGAACGTGGCGGCAACTGGCGCAGTACACTCCTAAAGTCACGACTGTGCCACATGATTTTGGGGTGATAGCGGAACCCAAGCCCAGTTAGCCCCAAAGCCGCAACGACAAGCTGTAAAACGGCACCGACAAGAGCACCTACGCCCAAGCCTACAATACCCATGGTGTCTTTTAGTAAATAGATACTCGCTATTACAGATAGATTGTAAGTCAACGGAGCGATAGCAAAGAAAAAGAATCTTCCAAAGGTCTGTTGAACGCTTGTTAATATTCCGGATATCGTAAATAGTAAAGGTGTCAGTGATAAGAGCCGCATTATTTGCACGGCATCACGAAGGTGATTACCGGCTAGCTTAGGAGCAACAACATGATGAATAAGTGGTTCGGCAAAAACAAATATAATGACTGCGACAAAAGCCATTATTATAAGAAGTATGTTCATTAAGCTAGATACAAGCTTCCACATACCCTTGCGATCGCCTCGCTCAAGCAGATCAGCCAAGAAAGGCATGAAGGCCACGCCCAATGCGCCGGCGGCTATGGTATAGAAAAAGAAATCAGGAATCTGAAAGGCTGCAAAGAATGCGTCACTAGAGCCTGGATCAACTATAGTAAAGTTTGTGCTAACCAAGCGGTTGCGAAAGAATCCGAGTAGTTGGCCTACAAGCGCTACGCCAATCAACAAAGTTGCCGCGCCGCCTAATGATACTTTTTTATTTACTTTGTTTAGAATACGATTCATTCAACGTCAATTATAAGGGTAATCCTCTGTATTTGACAGAGTAAAATCTACTGCAGAACTGCTTCTTTAGGTAGTTTGGATCCATCGAAGATAACCAGTACTTGGTCGGCTTCGACTGTTTCCTTCTCCAAAAGAGCATCTTTTAGGGCTTCGAGCTTGTCGATGTTTGCTTTTATGACCATTCTCGCACGATTAGCAGCCTGTGTAATGAGCTGTTCAACTTCTTGATCAATAATCTTAGCCGTGTCATCCGAATACTCTCGTTCATGCATGACTCGCTCGAGCATTATACCTTCTTCGACATGGAAAACTTGGTCACGTAACTTCTGTCCCATACCCTGATTAACAACCATATCTCTGGCTAGCTCGGCTGCTTTTTGTAAATCGCTGCCGGCACCAGTCGTTACTCTGTCGGGGCCATATATGACTTCTTCGGCTATTCGGCCACCAAGCATACGCGCCAACACATCTTTATAGTCGATAATGCTATGGTAGCTCCTGTCCTCTGGTGGGATAAACCATGTAACGCCACCCGTGCCACCACGAGGGATGATAGTGACCTTGTGAACCATGTCGCTATCAGGTAAAACGTGGCCAACAATCGCGTGTCCAGCCTCGTGATATGCTGTCAGTTCCTTTTCTTTTTCGTTCATAATCTTGCTTTTGCGTTCTGGCCCAATTGCCACCTTTT
>JBDTJP010000015.1:0-3790 GCA_039935755.1 Saccharimonadales bacterium (SeqCode) | reverse complement strand
TTGCTCAAAGCCTCCTGAGCCGAAGCCGGTAATTGCAATAAACGCACAATATTATTAACAGTCGGCGTAGCCTTGCCAAGCTTCTTGGCTATTTCAGGGTATCCAGTATTGAATTGTTGGTGTAAATATTCAATAGACGCAGCTTGCTCTAGCGGCGACAAGTCGACACGCTGTACATTCTCTATCAACGCTATTTCCAGACGCTCAAGCTCGGCCTTTTCGCGTACAATAGCTGGAATCTGCTTGAGCCCAGCAAGCTGTGAAGCTCGCCAGCGGCGCTCGCCAGCAATTATTTCGTACTTATTATTCTGTCTAGGTGAAACAATAATTGGCTGCAGTACTCCATGCTCGCGTATTGAATCGGCAAGTTCTTGTAAGGCCCCTTCATCAAAATGCTTTCGTGGCTGGCCTGGATTTGGCGAAACGTCACTAATGAATAACTTTTGTATTCGTTCATCCTGAGATAATATGCTACCACTGTTAAAATCTTGTGGAAGTAAGCTATCTAGGCCTCTTCCGAGTCTATTGTTGATTGGCTTGGACACGTTTTAGTACCTCCTTGGTCATTTGCTTATATGCCCGTGCGCCTTTCGACCATTTGTCATGCTCCGATATAGGACGGCCATAGCTTGGTGCTTCAGCCAGTCTTACGTTACGAGGTATATAGGTCGGCAGCACTAGATCACCAAAATGTTGCTTGAGCTCGGCGACAACTTGTTCACTTAAGCTTGTTCGACTATCGTACATAGTAACAATTATACCCAGCATCATAAGAGACGGATTTATGTTACTACGGACTCGTTGGAACACATCTATTAGTTGAGTCAGCCCTTCCATCGCGTAGTATTCGGCCTGGACTGGAACAAGTAACCAATTTGCGGCGGTTAAAGCATTGATCGTCAATAGTCCGAGCGATGGTGGACAGTCGATCAAAATAAAATCATATGGTAGATTGCTCAGACTATTCGCTAAAAGCTGCTCGCGTCTGGCACTGCTGACTAATTCTGATTCCGAAGCTGCTAAATTTGCGTTAGCGGGGATTACAGCCAAGTTAGTAAATTCAGTGTTAACAATTGCCTGCTCGGCGGAACATCTGTTATTCAAAATATCATAAGTCGTAAATTGTACTTGCTGCTTGTCTATACCAAGTCCACTCGTCGCATTACCTTGTGGATCACTATCAACAATCAATACGGATTTACCAGTTTTGGCTATATATGCGGCTAAGTTAATAGTGGTCGTCGTTTTACCAACGCCGCCTTTCTGGTTTAGAATCGCGATAATATTACCCATACTGTATCTGTTTTCCCTCAAATTCTATACTTTAAGCGTATCATTTAAAGAGGCTATTAACAAATGCTTAGCCTGTTAATTATGTGATATTTATATGGACGTAGGCCACGTCTATAATCACTTACGGCGTATACATATCACGTCGCACAATATTGCTTACTATAGTTGGCTTACACTATGCAGACTATCCCTCAATCCGAAGAATCATATTAGAATATCCATAAATGGTATTATACGGCTAGTAATATAATACTAGCAAGATTATGCAGGATTTAGCTGGTTGATGTAAAGCTTCCACTCATCACTATCCAATACTTTATTCGTCCGTATAAAAACTAATACGCTATCAGTTGCGAAGACCGCTGTCTGCGAGCCAGTCTTTTCATCGGTTGCTATATAGGCAGTTCCCTTTTGGGTATCTAGCGGGTCGCTTGCACCTACAGAGTTAGCCACCGACATCAGCTTTACTTTGTCAGATTTAAAGTCTTTTGGCACCTGTTGCTGGCTAATAGTCAAATTTGCCCCATTGTAGCTTGTAATGTAAGCCAAGACCTTCTTCTTGGTATCATATTTAAATTCTGGTGTAGATTTTTTGCCTGTTGCATCTGTCAGGTTTTCTAGTGGTATTAGCGGATCAAAAGATGCTTTAGCCTGCTCTTTGGCCGTAGTGGGACCACCTGAAACATTGCTATGTTTACGGCTACTGATAAGTTTGAATGCCCCAAAAACTATAAGCAAGGTCACTAGTCCAGCAGCAACTATATTTACCTGTCGCTTATGAACCGTATATATATGCTTTAAATCAGGTATTTTTACCTTGGGTAGGGCTAACTTGATGTTAACTACGACTTCTTTATTAGTCGACTCTTTATAGGCCTGTGCCCTGGGTGTTTCACGGGCTGGCTTCTCTATCTTGGGCTGTTGAGCAGCAATTTTCTGCTTTAGCTCCTTAGATATAGGACGCTTAGCCGCTTCAAGACGCAATTTTTCCCACTCAGGATCATCGTCAAACCAATTACTCGGAGTTTTTGAGCTCATATGGTTATGAACCCTGTTAAAACAGATTGCTGTCGTGACTTAGTTTGCGCAAATATTTCCAAAGAGACAACACAGTAAGTATGTTGATCAGAGAACGAAAACCCTGGGAACATTCCAGGTATTAGACATCTATACGGTGAGTTGTTGTTACCCATTATATATACATTGTACCCTAACTACGGTAGCGGACAGTTAAAGTTAGGGTCGCCTGCCACTGAGCTGCCACGACGACAAGGAGTATCCAAAGGCTGCTGCTCGCCTCCTATAAAAGTTTTACCATGTATCAAGCGCTTGCTCGGATCACTTGTGAAAAACAGCGACATATCCGTAATCGTCGGTCCCCGCTGGACATCCTCTGGATAACCGAATGTTTTTGAGGCATCAATGCTCACATAAAAGAAATAGTACCTGGCACAATTTATATTGTTACCACTTCCGTCAAGAGGCACAAAAGGTGCAACATTACCTAAAGTTACGTTTCCGTAATTCGTTTCTTGGCCCCAGGTAGTCATGTCAGCTGTTCCACAATCCGCTGGCACACCGTTTGTGTTATTCATTGAACGATAACGAACTTGCCACCTGGCGCCAATAGAGTTGTCGAGGCCGTTCATTAGCCATGAATTTGGGAAAACGTCTGTATCGGTATCAATTAACCTTGAGTATGCAGCAACTTGAGGCTGAGAGTTTAGAGTTGAGTAGTAATGCCTGTTAGAAGAAAGTGGTGCAGTACATCCGCCCCCCATGGTATACAGTTTGCCATTTGCATACTCTACCGCAGCACCATAACGATCGCCAGTGTAGCGAATATTGGTCTCATACCACTGGCCAAAACCAGTAGGGTTGTTTCCAGATGCAATCGTGGTATTGGCACTGATAGGTGCCACTAGAACTTTTGGAGTACAAGTTGTTGCCGCAGACCGACCCCCGACCATATAAATATAACCGTTGGCCGAGACCGCTCTAGAGTCACTTAAAGGACCAGGCAAACTAGTTGAATAAGACCAAGAGCCTACCGTACCATTTGAATTTATCTGGGCAAATTGAGTGTCACTGAGGTAATTTGAGCCGTCGTAACCTCCTAATAAGTACAAGTTATTTGCATATGAAGTTACTGCGGCACCAGTACGTGCGACATTAAAAGCCGTGGAGGATGTCCAGGCGGAAGTAATGTTACCGCCAGAGCTCAACGAAGGGCTGACGTATACAGTCGAGCTAACCGTAGCAGAGGAATCCAGGCCACCTACAATATAAATTCGATCATTCCATACTGTCGAGCCAAATTTTGTCCGAGCAGATGGTAAGCCATTAGTTGCCGCCGTACCATTCCAAGTTGGATTACCCGAGCTAATGCTACTAGTGTAGTACACACTAGATTGCTCATTTGTTGCTGTGTCATCTTGGCCACCGACATAGTAAAGCGTACCTCCGGCCGCTTCTAGTGAACCCCAAGCTCTATCCG
>JBDTJP010000014.1:0-3537 GCA_039935755.1 Saccharimonadales bacterium (SeqCode) | reverse complement strand
ATACAATAAGCATAACTGCTATGAAAAGAACACTAATCGTTGCCAACTGGAAGATGAACTTCAATGTCCATGAGGGCAGCCTGCTGCTACATCGCTTGTCGGAACGAGTTATTGGCCACCGTGACATCGAGATTGTACTGGCACCAAACATGCTTTTGTTGCAACCTTTGTCTTTGCAGATTGACCGCCGACGGTTCAAGCTAGCTGCCCAAAATGCGTACCAGCAGGACTCTGGCCAATTTACAGGCGAAGTTAGCTTTAATATGCTGCGTGGTATGGCCGATTACGCTATCGTTGGCCATTCTGACCGTCGTTACAAGTTTGGCGAAGGTTTGGCCATGATACGCGATAAAGTAGCTGCTTCGGTACGCAATGGGATAACTCCGATATTGTGTGTAGGTGAAACCAAACAAGAACGGCTAGATAACGAAACAATGCAGGTTCTGCAAGATCAAGTTACCAGTGCCTTATCTAACATTACATCTTCAGAAATTGAGGATATTGTTATTGCGTACGAGCCAGTTTGGGCACTAAGTAACGGTAAAGATTACACTCACCACGAAATACCAACACCTCAGATAATTAGTAAGGCAATCGCCTCGATTCGCCGCAATATAGATTTTTTATACGGCAAGAAAGCTTCCGAATCAATCAGAATTTTATATGGTGGAAGCTCAAACGCATCGACTGCAACAGATTTGCTAGCGGTTAAGGGTGTTGATGGTCTGCTAGTTGGAGGCGCTAGTCTAAATTATGAAGAGTTTAATGAAATGATAGAAGCCGCATACCGATATAATCGTTCTATAGAGACGCCATGAAACAAACTAATAAAGACCAGCGAACAATGGATGTAGCCAAGCCGGGAAAAAGCTTGCCTGATGCTTCCAGCCGCCCAATTATTGTTTCGACTCGTGGCAATATGATGAAAGACCCAATGGTAAAACCGTCATCCGAAAAGACTGTCGATAGCCAAGCCGATGAAGACGACAAAACCGAAGAACTATTAACATTCAAAGGTCCTAAGGTCATATCGCCTATATCAAAGGATATAAAAGCCGACGATAGCGAAGCCGAGGACGACGATGAAGATACAGAAGAGGATTCATCGAAAGGAGACAAAACACCCAAAAGTAACGAAGAAGCAGTCGTTGGGGCGGTTATTGATAAGGCTCAAAATAATAGCAAGAAGCAAGAGGCAATGGATGCCCAGGAAGCAGCTGATAAACAGGATCGTCTTGATAGATTAGTTGCGGACAAAAAATATTTCGTATCAGTTGGCCAGGTCGCTAGGCGAAAAAACAAGCGAGTAGCTGTACTTCTTGTTATTCTGCTAATCGTTGTCGTGGCTGGTTATTTCATTATGACTAGTGACGTTTTAATAAATAAGTAGAATTGATATAACCTTAAACAAAATTGTAAATCACAACAGCTAGACACGACTGTTTTTGCTACAATAAATCAGTGCAAGATCTCTTAGGTGGACTCAATACTGAACAGCAACGGGCGGTTGAAACAACCGAAGGACCGTTACTTATTTTGGCAGGCGCCGGTAGCGGCAAGACTAAAACGCTAACGCACCGCATTGCTTATATTATTCAAAACAACAAAGCCACCACGCTAGACATACTGGCAGTGACGTTTACCAACAAAGCAGCCCGCGAGATGCGGGAGAGAGTGGCCTCATTGCTACAGGCTAACGCTGATAATCGAAGCTTTATGCCGTATATGGGTACTTTTCACAGTATTTGCGTGAAAATCTTGCGAAAAGATGGAGAATACGCGAACATACCTCCTAATTTTGTGATTTTTGACGAAGGTGATCGCCAAAGTGCCATCAAACAGGCTAGTAAACAGTTAATGTTAGACGAAAAGAGCTTCCCGGCCAGGTCACTTGCTGGTCTTATCAGTAGCGCCAAAAACGAGCTCGTAACACCCGAGCAGTATGCAGGATTAGGTAGCGGACCTATGCATAGAGCAGCTGCCCAAATATTCCCGCTGTATCAAAAGATATTAAAAGATAACGGCGCATTGGATTTTGATGACTTAATTGGCAAGGTCGTATACCTGTTAGAAACAAATCAGGAGATCCGCAATAAGTGGCAAGAACAGTTTAAGTACATCATGATAGATGAATATCAGGATACTAACGCTGCTCAGTATAAATTAATCCAACTGTTAACCGGTATCCATAAAAATATAGCTGTAGTGGGTGATGATTGGCAGAGTATTTATAGCTGGCGCGGTGCTGACTTTCGTAACATTCTGAATTTCGAAAAAGATAACTCTAAGACTACTATTATCAAGCTAGAGCAAAATTACAGGAGCACTAAGGCGATTTTGGACGCCGCTCACGCTGTCATAACTAAGAATAATCAACGCTCCGACAAGAAGCTTTGGACAGACCTGGGCGATGGAAAGCCTATCCAGATTATGCAGGTGACCAATGAGCGTTCGGAGGGTGAATCGATTATACGTCGGGTCAAAACGGCGACCGATCTAGGGGCATACAAGTTTAAGGATTTTGCTGTTTTATACCGTACCAATGCCCAGAGCCGTTCAATAGAAGAGTCATTTATTCGCTACGGCATCCCCTATAGGATTGTGGGCGGCCAACGCTTTTATGACCGTAAGGAAATCAAGGATTTAATGGCCTACCTTAGGTTGATCTATCAGCCAGAAGATAGAGTTAGTTTTAATCGTATCGTGAATGTACCAACCAGAGGCATCGGAGCTAAATCGCTCGAACATTTTTACGAGTGGCAGACAGACAATCAAATGAGTTTGTTCGAAGCCTTGCAGACCATAGGTAATCACCCGAGTGTGACCGCAAAAGCTAAGCACGCCTTAATCGAGCTTGGTGGAATGTTGCAACGTTTTCGTGAGTTAGTAGATGAGACACCACTCCCCGTTTTAATCGATAGCTTAGTCAAGCAGCTAGACTATCTGAATTATCTAGATGATAAGTCTCCTCAAGGTGAATCTCGTCAAGAAAACGTCAAGGAACTACTGGGAGTAGCAAAGGGTTATCAAGATGTTGGGTTGGATGGATTCCTAGAAGAAGTTGCACTAGTTAGCGATATAGACAGCGCTAATTTTGGGGATAACGTAGTTACGCTTATGACATTGCATGCCGCCAAAGGGTTGGAGTTCCCGGTTGTGTTCATGATTGGCATGGAAGAGTCTATATTCCCGCACTCTCGGTCCCTGTATGATCAGGCCGGCATGGAAGAAGAGCGTCGGCTGTGTTACGTCGGTATGACACGGGCTAAAGAAGAGTTATATTTGCTCCATGCCTCCTCGCGCATGCTTTACGGTGGAGTTCAACACAATCCGCCATCGAGGTTTTTGAGCGAAATTGATGGAGATGTTCAAACTGCTACTGGCTTTGAGGATGATTACATGCCGTCGTTGTTTAAGCCCGATAAAGTAGCGGGTGAACCACGTTATGTACCGGAACTTAACGAAGGTGACGCAGTCAAACATGAATTGTTTGGCGTTGGTACTATTGTTGAGATGGATGGTGATAACGCTACAATC
>JBDTJP010000013.1:0-5368 GCA_039935755.1 Saccharimonadales bacterium (SeqCode) | reverse complement strand
TGAACCATGTCGCTATCAGGTAAAACGTGGCCAACAATCGCGTGTCCAGCCTCGTGATATGCTGTCAGTTCCTTTTCTTTTTCGTTCATAATCTTGCTTTTGCGTTCTGGCCCAATTGCCACCTTTTCAAAAGCAGAAGTTACATCTGATTGAGTAATAGTCTTCCGGTCGTTGTGGGCTGCCACAATAGCTGACTCGTTAGCAATATTAGCTAAATCTGCACCGCTGCTTCCGGCAGATTTAGCAGCTAAGGCTGACAGGTCAACATCCTTCTCGACAGGTTTCTTGGAGAAATGAACCTTTAGAATGGCTTCGCGGTCTTTACGGTCTGGTAAGTCAATATTAACCCGGCGGTCAAAACGACCCGGACGGAGCAATGCTGGATCTAGTACGTCAGCCCGGTTCGTAGCAGCCAAGACAATCACGGTAGTGCCTTGTTCAAATCCATCCATCTCTACTAATATCTGGTTAAGAGTTTGCTCACGCTCATCGTGCCCACCACCCATACCTGAACCACGGCGACGGCCGACAGCATCAATTTCGTCAACAAATATAATACATGGCGAGTTCTTCTTTGCTTTAGCAAATAAGTCGCGTACTCGGCTAGCGCCGACACCTACAAACATTTCAACGAACTCTGAGCCAGATATGCTAAAGAAAGGTACTCCGGCCTCGCCAGCGACGGCCCTAGCAAGCATAGTCTTACCTGTTCCAGGAGGACCAACTAGCAGCACGCCTTTGGGTATCTTCGCGCCTACAGATTCGAACTTTTTAGGGAATTTTAGGAACTCTACTATCTCCTCTAGGTCCTGCTTGGCTTCATCAGATCCAGCGACAGCTTTAAAGTTAATCTTGTCTTTATCGTTTCCGTACAACTTAGCCCGGCTTTTACCAAAACTCATAGCTTGGTTACCCTGGCCCTGAGCACTTTTAAGCATAAAGAACAATACTGCGCTAATAACAATTATAGGTAGTATAGATATACCGATATTTGCCCAGGTGCTGCCGCTGCTAGATGCTGGTTGCGGGTCAATTTCTAGGTTCTTGATGTCTTTTTTTAAGCCTTGGTCGAATATGGTAGATGTGGTCTCTTTGTAAGACTTAATGCTAGGCTTATCTTCGCCTTTTTTAGTAACGGTTAGGTCGCGGTCTCCGGTGATAGTTATCTTTGATATTTCGCCAGCGTTTGCTTGGCTAATAACTTGTGAAAGTGGGACCTCTTTAAGGGCACCGCTCTGGGAAACACTGGCCCAGAATATTAGCCCAAATAAGGCCAATAATGCCAAGAACCCTATGTTTTTTATGCCCTTGTTTTTTGGATTTCGCTTGCTGTTCTTAAACGGTTTCTTATTCATATACTTTGTATATTATACAGAAGCAGGCGTCGATTACTAGCGCTCGCGCATTCTAAGTGCTAAATCATGCTTGCCAACTATTAAGACACTACCTGCACTTATATCAAATTTACTTCTGGGCTTAGACGTTTTGGCGCTGATTACTAACTTATTAATATTCTTATGGGTTAAATCCTTGATATTGTGTCGCTTCAACCAGGCATACATAACCTCTTGTGACACTTTATGAGGCAAACGGATAAACCAGCTCCTGTCAATTACGTTCGGCGCTAATTGAATGTGCAACAGGTTAGCAACATTCGCATCTATATCATGGTTTATATCTTGTAACTGTTCCAATATTATTAAGAACTGAGCACGCTTACCGGGCGTAAAACTAGGCATAATATTGTGTCTTACGTGATTGCGTTTGTATTTAGTATCGATATTCGTCGAATCTTCGTTCCATCTTAACGTATGATTTTTGGCATATTCGTAGATTTGCTTCTTGTCATAACCTAGGAGTGGACGCATAAGTGAGTTTGTTGACTTTAACGATGTTAAGCCACTCCT
The DNA here is from genome assembly GCA_039935755.1 of Saccharimonadales bacterium (SeqCode). Taxonomy (GTDB): domain Bacteria; phylum Patescibacteriota; class Saccharimonadia; order Saccharimonadales; family JBDTJP01; genus JBDTJP01. The sequence goes on along the minus strand of JBDTJP010000013.1, from coordinate 3,461 downwards.
GCCACTTCCTCTAATAAGGTTTAGGATTGCTGTTTCTATTAGATCATCTTGATGGTGTGCTGTAATAATCGCCCTGGCCCCGCTGGCTTTTTTGACCTTTTCTAGGAATGCATAACGAGCATCACGTGCCGCAGACTCACTAGCATCAGGCCCTAAGTGACCGTTAGAGTATACAAAAGGTAAATTATACTTACGCGCTCTTGCCTGTACTAGGATTCTGTCCTGTGCAGAATTTAAGCGAATACCATGGTCAAAATGAGCTACAATTAGCTTAATATCACTTAGTCCACGCAGTAAATCTAGTAATACCATAGAATCTACACCGCCACTAACCGCCACCACATATGTTCCAGGTTTCACCTTTACGCGCATATAATTATAGTACCGGAAATTACGGCTGCGGGCCTAATAAACCATTATAATTACCTAACTTTTATGGCAACAGCGGCCAGTGCTTGAGCTGCTGTTTACATATTTCTACAAATAAATCCGGGTCTATATTATTTTGTTCGGCAATTTGTCGCAGTTTATGTTCCTTTTTAGGGTTTCGAACCGACTCCAGCCTAGCTTTGGCCCCAGACTTTCTACCGGCGCGTCTAAAGAATAATACCCTTAGACTATATTTCGGGAACATATAGATGTAGCCCATAAATTGACCGCGCCAACTTATTGGATAAGGTAGCTTATGCCCACTCCAACGAGCTCTAGTAACGGTATAAACTACATCACTGAGTTCACTCCACTTATAAATCAAGTTCGGTGCTTCTTGGTATTCCAAAAACTCATCAGCTACATCTGACTCGTGCCATGCTTTATCCTTTTTGGGCTGTTTAACCCACGCGTGCCATCCACTCACAATCATATGTGGCAATTATAAGGCAATCCGCTATACTTACCTATGCTAAAACAAAACAAATATGGAACAATATCTAATACTTATAATTCCCGGTATCCTGGCTGGCCTAATCAACTCTATCGCTGGCGGTGGAGGCATCATAATGTATCCAGCTTTTTTAGCGGCAGGCATTAACCCCCTAATGGCTAACGCTACGTCTAGCCTATCAGTGCTACCAGGTAGCGCAACGTCAACATATGGATACAAAAAACAGTTGAAACGATTACCCAGGGCTTATCTTTGGATGCTAATACCCTGCTTAGTTGGGTCGATCATCGGTAGCTATATACTCATTCACACCAAGCCAACTACTTTTGAAGTACTTGCCCCATGGTTAGTTTTATCAGCAGTGTTGCTGCTAGCTCTACAATCTCGTATACAAACTTTACTGGCCAAACAAGCCAAACGACACAAAGTGCGCTGGCCAACTATAGCCGTACTATGCGTTGCCGCCTTCCCTTTAGCAGTTTATGGAGGCTACTTTGGTGTCGGGTTCGGGCTTATGATGTTAGCACTTTTAGGGTTCACTAACCTTAAAAGCATTCATCAAATGAACGGTATCAAAAACGCATTTAGCGTTGGTATGGCCATAGTAGCGACTTCGTACTTTGCATATGCAGGATTAATTAACTGGCGAGCTGGGCTCATGATGGCAATCGGTACGGCTATTGGCGGCTATTTTGGAGCCAGAGCAGCCCAGAGGGTACCAGCTCGTTTTGTCCACAATGCCACGGTCTTCATAGGTCTTATAATATCGGCTGTATTGATAATAAAACAGTAGCCCTACGTATTTTAATTCGTAAGGCTATGTCTTGCTTAAACGCTGAGTTATTTAGGCGTCTTCAGCGTCGCGGCGTCGCTTTGCTGCGGCTAGGAACCACCAGAACGCTAGTATTGCAGCTAGTATAAGTAGCCACCACCAACCAAGACCCAAGAACTTTGAACCATCTTTGCTGGTAGTACTGGCAGCAACTTTACTGTTTGGGGTATCAGTGCTATCGCCTTTAACCTTAGTTATGTTTGGAGTTGCTGTGTTGTTGCCCAAGACTACGCCAGGTTGTACCTGAGCGTTCGCTACAATTAGAGGAGCTTGTATATTCGCATTTATAGGTGCTAATGCGAGGAATGCACCACGTCCAGCAAACTGTTGGGTTGGAGCTGCGGTGAATCTAAATGGAGTCGGCGTAGCCGTACCTTCGTTGCCCGCACTGTCCGTGCTAGTAGCTGTAACTTCATAGGCGCCATCAGTTAATGGGTCGGTAGTAATGCTCCAGACACCGGATATAGGTGCGACTGTATATGGGCTATTAGAATCACCGGGTATTGTAACTATAACGTTGGCAGTATCGTCGGTTGTACCAGTAATTGTGTAGGTACCGTCATCGTTTCGTACATATGAATCAATAGATACAGTAGGTGCAGAATTATCTAAGATAAATGTAGAGTTCTTTATTGTTACATTGCCAGCCATGTCAACGAAGTAAACGTTAAGCCCGTATTCACCATCAACTAGGCCGAGGCCTGTAGTATCAAACTGCACCTGCCAATTACCAGGGTTTGAATTAACCATGTGATCGTATAGGTATTGTATTTGTCCGCTAACACCAGGCTTAATCAACTGCACGCCGACTCTATTCATAGACAAATTATCGTTAACGGATCCGCTGACGTCTAGCTTCCCATTCACTGATTTAACTATTAATCCATTACCTGGTGCAGATATATCGCCTGTTGGGGCCGTATGATCGTAAAAATAATTAACTGATTGGCTCCATGGGCCAACATTACCCGCATTATCAATTGCCCTAACCCAAACTGTTACGCCACCTTCTTCGCCAAGACCCGGGTTATGATTGCGCGAATTGCTGACTGTATCTCGGCAACCACTTAGCAGTAAGCCGTTTATCTCATCTCCAGAACATGTACTACCAGAGAATGGGTGGTTGTCGTCGTAGTGGTACGCAACCTGATAATGATTTATCCCGCTTATATCACTAACAGCAGTCCATGTGGTATTAATAGGTGCCGTGTTAAACCATTGCCGCGCACCCGGCGTAATAATAGATGGGGCAGAAGGCCCTATTTTGTCGTAAGTTACAGTAAATGGTGTGGAAAAATCTGAGCAGTTACCAGCTGCGTCACAGGCGCTAAAGGCAAAATAATGTACACCACCGCCTTGGGTAAAGTTATCTAGGTAAGCACCTAGCGTGTTCATGTGCCCATCCCAGTTTGTGCTGGTTGGCGCCCAGGCATGTGACTCACCATTATATTGCGAGCCTACAATATCATTCCAATATCGAAGCTTGTATTGAGTAACATCGCTGGAGCTATCAGATATATTAAACGAGAAGTCTTTAGTATTAATATAGCCTGGGTTATTAATAACGTTGTTGTTTGCATCCTTCATTATAGCTGTTGGCACGGCAGGTTTTGTGGTGTCAGGGGCACCAAGCGTATAAACCCGCGAGTTGCCAATATTCATTTGGATGTATTGGGTGTTAGTATCTGTGACAGTAACTGGTAGGGTCGTGTTATCAATGAAGATGTCTTTCCCATTAGCTTCGGC
>JBDTJP010000012.1:0-5789 GCA_039935755.1 Saccharimonadales bacterium (SeqCode) | reverse complement strand
CGCTAAAGGGTTGATAGTAATCTGTGGGTTTTGGAGCCGCAGGATTCGTGTGGCAGCTTCTACTTTATACTTACCCACATCGGCTGGGCCATAGAGAGTCTGACGGTGCAGATTACTAGTGCTTACGCGGTCGAAATCTACTAAGGCTAGCTCACCAACACCAGCCGCAGCTAAATAACTCGCCGCCGGACAACCTAGTCCGCCTAACCCCACAACTAACACTCTAGACTGAGCTAGTTTAGCTTGCGCTACCTTGCCAAAGCCAGGCAGTTTTACCTGGCAACTATAGCGGTTATCGCTCATTATAGCTCTCTATCTTTAGCTCAGCCTCTTTGGCCTCCTCGGGAGTGTTTACATTAGATATAACGTCCGGAATTATGGCCTTAATCAGCTGAACGTCTGGATGACTTAAAATTAATGCTTTACGCGGGCAATCAATGCCCTCAGAGTTACGCTGTCTTAGCATATCAGCCGCCCGCGGTTCCCATATGGCAGCTAACGGCTCTGGTAGTCCTTGATCATCGCTAGCAAATGCAGTTGCGAGCTTACTAGGATTCCGAGCGATCAATAGCTGCTCTATGGCTAGCTGGTCGATGAAAGGCAGGTCGCAGGCTACTACAAGCCATGCGTTGTTAGGTTGAACACCAAAAGCAGACAAAATAGCACCGAATTGCCCTGTTGCATCTGCACTATCTACTAATGATTTGTAGCCATCACCCTCAATCTGTTTAACCTGATCGGGGCGACATGATATAAAAACCTGGTTACAAAATTTATTCATTAAATCAGCTAGATGGTATCGTTGTGGTTTACCGTGCCAATTAATGAGCCCTTTGTCGTGTCCCATCCGCTTACTATGGCCTCCAGCCAACACCAAACCATTCAAAATAGGAGATTGTGTAGTGATTGATTCATGTCCTTTATCCATATTTAACTTACATTATAGACCGGATTGCAACCACCGAGTAGGTTTGCCCTTTTTTAAAGGGTTGGCGGCTAAAAGGTAGCTCTAGGAAACCATCGGCATCGGCTAGGCCAATAAAGTCTCCTGAGCCATTGCTGCTAATCGGGTATGCCATAAGGTGGCCTTCATTGTCTGTGCGTAGTTTCACCTGCTTAAAATAATTCAGCTTGGCATCAAACTGAATGTCATTACTCAATACAGCGTTAGTTGGCGCAGGAGCTTTCATACCTAAGCCAGATCGCAGCAAAGGTAAAACGTACTTATATGTACATAAAAAAGTCGATACCGGATTGCCGGGTAGGGCAAATACCACAGTACCCCCAGTATGCTTTCCGAACCAAAGCGGTTTACCCGGACGTTGTTGGACGCCGTGAAATAACATCTCAACCCCTAACTCCTCCATAACCGTGGGAACATAGTCAAAACTACCTTTAGAAACGCCACCGCTGATTATGATGGCATCATAATTGCTCAAAAAAAGCTTAAGCTCGGTTTTCATAACAACAGGATCGTCTGGCAAATGTACTCGTTCAGCTTCAACTCCGAAACTCGCTAAGCTAGCCGCGATAGCTCGATCGTTGGAGCGCCGAACTTGGTAGGGGGATGGTTTTTTATCAATTGACACTAACTCATCTCCAGTACTTACAATTACTATCTTAGGCAAACGATTAACGACTGGGTTCAAGTTTCCGACCGAAGCAATAATTGGCAAAATTGACGGCGAAATGACCTGGCCGGCGGCTACTAAAACAGCCCCAGCCGGCTCGTCTGAGCCTTTGGGGTGTATAAACTGTTCTGGGTTTACCTTTTTAGCGGTAACACTGGCCAAGCCATTGGCTAGCTCGACTTCTTCGATAGGGATAACGCAGTCCAACGCGTCTGGAACAGCCGCTCCGGTCATGATTTGAACTGCTTGGCCGGGCTCAATGTGCTTAAGTGGTGGTTGGCCAGCTGCTTGCACGGCTAGGACTTCAAAAGACCGAATACCGGCTATAAAGTCAGAATACTTGATAGTTATGCCGTCCATGGTAGAGCGGTTATACGGCGGGAAGTCTCTGTCGGCAATGATGTCCTCAGCCAAAACTCTGCCTAGTGACTGATCTATAGGCACATTTTCTTTACCAAAACTTTTAGAATGTCCCAATATAATCTTTTCTGCTTCTTGTACTGTAATCATGCTTTAATTATAGGATGACCGTCGAACATTAACCAGACTAGCACCACAATCGTGCAAATATACTGGGACGTATCACGGTTAAACCACTGCTAACTGCTAATATGTATATATGAAAACTTTCATCGAGCTACCTAAGCTCAAACCAGGGGACCAAGTGGCAATAATATCACCATCTGCAGGGTTGCCTGGATTATTCCCATGGGTACAAGACCTAGGGCTCGAGCGCTTACGCACTATTTTTGAGCTAATACCTAAAGAGTACCCAACTACTCGACAGATGGGTTCGTCGCTCGAGGATAGAGCCCGCGACATTATGGATGCGTTTAGCGATCCAAGTAACAAAGCTGTGTTTGCCTCTATAGGTGGTGAAGATCAAATTAAGCTTATAAAGTTACTAGACCCTGAGGTGTTCTTATCAAATCCTAAGCCATTTTTTGGATATAGCGACAATACACATTTGCACAATTTTTTATGGGGCTTAGGGATACCCTCATATTACGGCGGAAGCATAATGACAGAATTTGCTTTCCAACAACAAATTCCCGAATTAATCGTTAAGTATCTAAGGCAGGCATTGTTCGAAGTTGGCGAAATTGAAGTTGAAGTAGCCGATGAATATAACGACATTGGGCTTGATTGGTCAAACGAAAATAATTTATCTAAACCGCGAATTTTTGAACCGAACGAAGGCTTGCATTGGAATGGCGAGCAGAACGCAGAAGGGATACTATGGGGCGGGTGCGTTGAGAGTCTAGTTGCTCAATCCACAACCGGTAAGTATCTCCCCAATATTAATGACCTCGAGGGAGCAATTCTATTTATCGAAACCGCCGAGGATATACCAGATCAATGGATAGTAGATTATTTGCTGACTGGCTTTGGTGAACGTGGCTGGTTTGATAAGTTCAAGGCCGTGCTCGTAGGCCGCCCAAAGGCATGGGAGTTCAACAAGCAGAACAGTGCAGACGAAAAGGCTGAGTACCGTAAAATTCAACGCGATACTATACTTAGGGTAGTTCGAGAATATAATAAAGATATCCCGGTAATCCAAAACTTGGATTTCGGTCATACAGCTCCTCAAATTGTTCTACCTTACGGCAACATAGCCAGGATTGATTCTCGGAATCGAAAAATTACTCTACGCTATTAAGAAAGGATATACAATGCCCCACATAAACGAGAAATACGACTTCACTATTACGGTTTTTATAGTCAGCGAGTCTAAAAAAGTTCTGTTGGTTAACCACCCGAGATATAACAAATGGATACCCATAGGTGGACACATTGAACTAGACGAAGACCCCGAGGAGGCTCTTTACCGTGAAATTAAAGAGGAAACTAGCTTAGAGGTCGAAATACTATCTACTAAGCCTAATATAACCTCGACCGGGACAAAGTTTATATTGTCACCAAATTATGTAGATGTCCACGAAGCAAACCCGCCACACAAACACATATCTTTTACTTATTTCGCTAAATCAAAAGGGGAGTCGTTCACAATATCGGACGAGCACGATGATATGAAATGGTTTTCGACAGAGGAGCTTAGAGACAAAAAATACAATCTATCGGAAGCAGTTATATTCTACTCGCTTGAAGCACTAAAACTTGTCTAGAATAAAAATCTTAGCGATGCGAGCAACCGCCCCAGCAACAAGGACGGCGCATTCCAGCCAGTAGTTTAGAATTTGTTTGCTTGATTCGGCGATTTCTTGTTTCTTGTTTCTTAGCGCTTATCACCCAACAAATCCATTCATTGCGTGCCAGAGGGGTGATATCGCCCCATTTACTGAGTACTACCTCATCTGTTAACAATGATTGTTTTAGATCTTTGGGTATTTTGTGTGCAGTACCGCCAGCCACTTTGGTTAGTATCATAATTATATAATAAGCTAGGCTCGGCATTTCCCCAATTAGTATGTTGTTCGAATGTACTCGCGAGTAATTACCAAATATATGTATACTATTAACCATGCTTAGTATTCCTGGGTGGCATTGGGCCATATTAATTGGTTGGTTCTCGCTATTACTCATTTTAGACTTAGTGGTTTTTCATCGTAAAGATAAAGAACCATCCCTTAAAGCTGCTATCTGGCAAACAGTTATGTGGATTAGCCTAGGTGTAGCATTAGGTTTTGTTATGTGGCCACTATATGGAGCCAAGGCAAGTTCTGAATACTTTTCTGGGTTCCTGATAGAAAAGAGCTTAAGTATAGATAACGTTTTTGTCTGGGCTGTAATATTCGGGTTCTTTAAGATTCCGCGTAAATACCAGCATCGGATCCTATTTTGGGGAATATTTGGTGCACTGGTCCTACGTGCGATATTTATTTTTGCAGGCGTTGCGATACTGCAGCGATTCGAAGCGGCTTTCTTGATTCTAGGAGGGCTATTAATTTTCAGCGGTATTAACATATTCGTGGGTAGCGGCGAGCAATTTGACCCAGAAACCAGTCGCGGTATTAAATTGTTGCAAAAAATAGTGCCCATTAGCAAAAAATTGAATGGTCATCATTTCTTTATAACTGAAAATGGTAAAAAACATGCCACAATTCTATTGTTAGCCCTACTCGCAATCGAATTCACGGATGTTATTTTTGCTGCTGATTCTGTACCGGCTATCTTAGCGGTGGCGCAAGATCCGTTCATTATATTTGCAAGCAATGCAGCCGCTATCCTGGGGCTGCGAGCACTTTACTTTGTGTTTGATGTACTTAAAGACAAATTCTGGCTGCTTAACAAAGGGCTCGGCATCATATTGCTGGGGGTTGGGGCAAAGATGCTTGTTAGCCCATCCGAAGTACTAGAGTGGCCATGGTTTGGGTATCACGTTTCGACCAACCTCAGCCTGGCATTGATATTGCTGATACTGGCCGCCAGCATCACTGCATCACTTGTAATCACACCAAAGTCAAAGAGCGATTAATACCCCAGTGCTATACTTAAGCCTATGAAGCTCTTTGTACAAAATAAAACTGTTAGCCTGAGACTATACCCACTTTTGGTTACAGGCATCGCTGCCATAGTTGGTGGTGGGGTTATGTCAGCTGCAGCAGCCAGACACCCAAGTTATTTATCGTCTTGGGCCGTAGCTTACGCCGTTCTTGTCATTGGTGTCGTGCAAATTCTAATTGCAGTATCGGTGGAGCACTTAGCGGTTGCTAAAATAAGCCGGCGTCTCGTCTGGACACTTTTTGTATTATTTAACTCAGGGAACGCGGCCGTATTAATCGGTACAGCTCAAAAGTATAACTCTGGCAACAATAACTTCGTGTATGTGGGCGGTGGGGCTATAGCCGTAGCCATGCTAATCGCTATTTACTCCGTACGTCACGCCAAGGCATCCTGGGCCTTGATTATGTACTACGTGGTCGTTGTTATAGTTATGGCAAGTATGACCATAGGAATGGCTCTATCTAGTTCATAGCCACAGTTAAGGTTACAGCCCTTATGCTTGCAACGATACGCTATTTGTAGCACCATTAGCCTATGTCAGAACTTTCCACATCACCAAACTTCTATGGCGGAGAAATGGAATACTCATGTATTCTTGGGCTACCAGGCGTAACTCATGAACTCGCCGGCGCGTGCCATTCACCAGATTACGAACTTGGACTCTACCAAGAACCTATGCAAAGTGGTGCATAT
>JBDTJP010000011.1:0-4646 GCA_039935755.1 Saccharimonadales bacterium (SeqCode) | reverse complement strand
GCTAATACTCGGCGGCGTGCATCTTCGTCGTAAAAAACTTTTTTTGCCATATAGATTTACTCCCTCTTCGTAATAAAATTAGTTGATTGTAGCTAAAACGTCTTCTTCTTTGATAAGAATGTACTCTTCTTTGCCAACCTTTACATCGGTATTGCTGTAGCTTTTGTAGATAATACGATCACCAACTTTAATTTGCTTGGCATCTTTGCCGACTGCTACAACTTTGGCAGTCTGCGGTTTTTCGCGGGCGTTATCTGGCAAGTATAATCCGCTGGTCGTCTTGCTCTCGGCTTCTTCGTGCACTGCTACTACGTAATCAGCAAGTGGTTTTATAGGTACTGGCATGGTTTATTCCTCCTTTTAGATACTAGTCGGTAGGATGTGCGAACACTTCCTGTTAGCACTCACTATACGCGAGTGCCAATTATAGTGTCAAGATGGTTTTATTCAACAGGGTGGAATTCAAATTCTGGTTGGCTAAACGCACCATTTGAAGCTACGGTGCCTAGATTGCCGACAACCGCGTCTCGTTGGTCTGCTATCTCCATAGCCATAGCCTTGGCTTCGTCCATACCTGGCCGCCATTGACCCTGATCGAAATCTATACAATAAAGGCGCATCGAACCCGAGTCTACTAATAAATTAGATGAGCTATTACTATTTATAATAGCGTCAGCGTCAGCCCCAGTAAAACCCCTATCTAGTGATTCAGCCAAGACGTAGTCCGAAACACCACCTAAATCTAGCTTTCCATCTAGTGACACACCATCGGCCGTTCGGGCATTCACTTCTCCTAGTACAGAATACATAAACTTAAGCCTGTTCATCAGGCTCACAACCTGCGCTTTTATCCTTGGGTCTTTTTTCTGCTCATCTGATAAGTCATTTAGCGAAACCTTTGGTACTTCTTGTTGTACCGTATACTCTGCGTATCTCTCAGTTGTATTTTCGGTTACATTACCAAGAACAAACGAAGACTCAGGTATAAAATCACCAAGAAACCGTTTTAGTATGTCGTACTTATGTTTTTTGTACAGCACCCCCCTCATTGCTGCCTCTCTGTCGTCATGATGCCGCACCCGGTGAGTACTGGCAGTCTTATGATTAACTTTTAACACCGTACCAGAGGGCTGCCTCTCGTGGGGCTTCATACCTGGGCTTGGGTTTTTGTGTAGCATTTGAAAAACAGCATTATCTTGACCTGAACCCATACGAGGGCCAAGGTCAGTGGCAAACGGCATTCTAATTGTTCTTGGTTTAGATTTTTGACCCATAAATAATACTTGTATTTAACATCTATATTGTAACATACATTGTACTATAATGCAATAATGTTAACGCTTACTTCGATTAAGTAAGTCGTGGGCTATTTTGCGCTCGTCCCAGGCTACCAGTTTGCCGCCCATATTACGCGTATCCTGGTGACCCATCCCTGTTAGTATGACTACGTCACCTGCTTTGGCATCCGCGAACGCAGTCTTTATCGCCTCGCGCCTATCGTCAAAGACTTTGGTTTTTGAGGTACCGCCATTTTTATCTATTCCAGCTTTAACTGCTTGGATTATCATACTTGGATCTTCTGTATAGGTTTCGTCGTCTGTAAGATAAATACGGTCAGCCAATCCAGCTACTACTGCCCCCATAACTGGGCGCTTTTCGCGGTCGCGGTCGCCAGTAGCGCCAAAAACAATAGCCACTTTACCGGTTGCAGCTGCTTTAGCAACAGCCAGGACTTTCTCTAGCGAATCCGGCGTAACTGCATAATCAACCCAGACCGTGAAATTTTGGCCTTCTATAATCGATTCCATGCGCCCTGGCACAATCCCTAGTGCGGCCACACCAGCACTAATAGAATCGTGATCAATACCAAGCACTTCACCGACAGCAGCGGCAGCGCTAGCATTGTAGATATTGAACTCGCCAGCAAGTTGAGTGCGTAGATTTAATTTGTCTCCATCGGGGGTAATTAACGACCAACTGCCCCCGTTTACGTCGGTTTTTTCGGAAGTTATGCGCATTGTACTATCAGATTTTTTACCATAGGTCGTAACTTTACCGACAGACTGAGTCCGGTAGTATTCATAGCGCTCGTCGTCAGAGTTAAGCACGCAGTAGCGTGGTTTCATGTACCTATTAAACAACCTAGCCTTGGCGGCGGCATAGCGCTCCATTGTTCGGTGGTAATCTAGGTGCTCCTGGCTTAAGTTAGTCATTACCGCTACCTCTATAGGAATGCCAACTAGCTTGTGCTGATCCAATGCCTGGCTGGTCGTTTCTAGAATGACAAAGTCAACCTGAGCTTTTTTTTGCAGATCGTAAAAACCTTAACAGCTGCTCAGTGAGTGGCAAGGTCCTGTGGGTACGGTTTGGTTCGGCTTGACCAACTAGCTCAATAACTGCAGTTGTGTACATTGCCGTTGTGTAGCCAGCCGCTTTAAGTACTTCGTTTAGGTAACAACAGGTTGTGGTTTTACCATTTGTCCCTGTAACCGCTATTACACGCATCCCTTTGGCCGGAAAGCCAAAACGAGCCTGTAGGCCATAAATGCGCCCTTTTCGGTAGGTTTCTTCAGCAATTTTAATGCTCTTGATAGGTAAAACCTTGCGAACTATTTTCTTTGGGTTCATATACTCTAGTATACTTGGTTTAATGCGTATTTTGGGAATAGAAAGTAGTTGCGACGAGACTAGTGCTGCCGTAGTCGAAGATGGCAAGAGATTAATCTCGCTTGTCACCGCTAGCAGCATGGACCTGCAGGCTGTTTACGGTGGTGTTGTGCCAGAGATAGCTGCGCGTAGCCATATGGAAGCAATCAACCCAGTCATCGAACAAGCTGTAACAGAGGTCCGTTCAAATTTGCAGCCAGGTGACGGCTGGGATGAGATTGATGCCATAGCTGTAACTTACGGCGCCGGATTGGGTGGTTCTTTGCTAGTCGGGGTAATGGCTGCTCGTACCTTGGCTATCACTAAAAACAAACCGCTTTATGCTATTAACCACGTTGCGGCTCATATTTACGCTAACTTTATAACTGGTGCATCCGATGCCTTGGCCCCTGACTACAAGCTCCCTACTTCGGCGCCAGAATTCCCGATTTTAGGTCTAATTGTCTCTGGTGGACATAGTCAGCTGGTTTTATGGCGCGGGCACTTCGATTACACCTTGCTCGGACAAACTCACGATGATGCCATTGGTGAAGCCTTCGACAAGGTCGCTAAAATCTTAGGACTTCCCTACCCTGGCGGCCCTAGCTTAAGCAAAAAAGCACTTAGCGGCAATTCGCACGCTTTCACCTTTCCCAAAGCCAAAATGCCTGGGAAATATGATTATTCATTCAGTGGGCCTAAAACAGCCGTTCTAAGGGCTGCCCAGCAACTGATTGGTGAAGGACACGAGTTTCCTAGCTATAGGCTGTCAGAACGCCTGTCCGAGGCCCAGAAGGCAGACATTGCGGCCAGCTTCCAGCGTATTGCGGTAGAAACAGTGGTTGATAAGACTATAACGGCATTCGAAGAATTCCAGCCCAAGAGCGTGGTTATCGGTGGTGGTGTAGCTGCCAGCACGGAGTTACGCAAGCAACTCGCGGATCGACTAACTATACCTATTCAGTATACCGATATGAAGCTCTGCACCGATAACGGTGCGATGATAGCCACGCTTGGTTACTACCACGCTAGCCTAAATCAGCCCTCAGCAGATCCCTATTCCCTAGATATAGCCCCAAACTTAAGTATGTGACCTATTAATACAACGCCAATCCATAAGCGTTTTGTCAATATTGCACCCTCGTTAACGGACTGATATAATTGCATATGAAATAAAAACTCTTGTTGTCCGGTGGGCATGTACCTTACAAACAAAAGATCAGTTTTAGCGGTGGCAGGTTTTAGGGTTTCTTGGGAGTTACAAGACAGCCTTTGACTTGTGTTGCCATTTTCACGTGAAACAGACATACGACAATTATCGATTGTCGTTTTTTAATACATGGCCTGCCTCTTTATTAGTTACAACAGAGGTGGTATGATGTGGTTAATATGAATTTACCTAAAAATTACGTACCAGGTGACTACGAAGCTGATATTTACGCCCTCTGGGAGAAGAACCAGGCCTTTGAGCCAAAGGGCAGGGGCAGCAAAAAAACTTTTAGTATCGTTATGCCACCGCCTAACGCTAATGCCAATATGCACATTGGCTATGAACTAACAGCTGCGTTAGAGGACATACCGGCTCGCTATCACCGCATGAAGGGCGAAGCTACTTTGTTATTGCCCGGAGCTGATCATGCTGGATTCGAGACTCAATCTGTCTACGAAAAACACTTGGCCAAGGAAGGGAAGAGTCGTTTTGACTTCGGAAGGGAAGAGCTCTATCAAAGAATATGGGATTTTGTGGCTCTTAACCGGACTAACCTAGAAGCTCAACTCAGGGCTATGGGTACGAGTTGTGACTGGAGCAGATTTACTTTCACCCTAGATGACAAAATTGTTAACAGGGCCTATCTGACATTCAAAAAGATGTGGGATGAAGGCTTAGTTTACAGGGGTGAGCGCTTAGTAAACTATTGTACCTTCCACGGGACTGGCTTTGCTGATATAGAAGTAGAACATAAAGATGAAATTGGCCATTTGTGGTACATTAACTACCC
>JBDTJP010000010.1:0-4338 GCA_039935755.1 Saccharimonadales bacterium (SeqCode) | reverse complement strand
AATTGATGGAGGGGAAGAGATGACACTCGTTGCTGTTCCAGGTTGGCTCGAAGCCAAACGAATCAGAACTTAATCAGTCCAGTCTAGCGGTTTGGCTAATGAGTACAGAACGTATTACTCATCTAGCGCTTCAGTGATGGTATAATACTTTTGATGCGATGACCGAGAATAGGTGGTAGCTTGCAAAGCTACATACGGCAGGTTAATGTCTGCCTCGCATCTCCAATTATTATGACAGCACAAGAATACATCCAATCTAAGCTTAAAGAACTACGCGGGCCTATTAATTTGGATAAACCCGATAGTGATGAGCAGCTGGCTGAAGCCGTGTTTAAATTATTGACCTCTAAAAAGTTCAGAAAATATAGCCTGGGCACTGAACATGCAGAGCACATAAAATCGTCTATTAAGCTCAATATCAAGAATAAAGAACCGATCAAAGCTACTCTTGTGTTTGGCGGGTATAAGCTATGGAGATTAGACGAGTCCCCAGAAGTAGATTGGGCAGAGCTATTCTCGCTTATTTATTACACAAATTGGATGAAACCAATTTGTGATATTTATGATGCAGGAGTATGGCTTGATTTCTTTTCTGATGATGTAATTGTGCCTAAAATGAATAATGTCCCACCCGATGGCACAAAAGCCTACCAACAAAGCTTTGGCCAACTCCTCGAGTTCATAAAACAATATCAACCCCAGAACTTAAACATGACTCTTAATCGTGTTGGCGATCAATACGAAAGTTACGAAGCCTTTGAGAAAGACCTCGCGGAGCAAGAGGAGTCTATATCCAATAGCCTAGAGGGTGGTTTGCCTAGCTTAGATGCTATCGCACGTGCGACATTAGATTTGAATGTACGGACTACGCCGGAGCAAGAAAATGACCCGCAGTGGCGAGAGAAAGTACAGCTAATGCACGACAGCTACGCTCAAGTTAAAGGTCGTCGCCCATATTATCGGCACCCCGATAAACTAAATATTATGACAACACCCTTTAATGGCATGCTATCGGTTGGTACTACCAAAGATTCAATTATGAAGTTTTGGATTGGTGCTGGCGTGCTCAGACCTAATGGCGATAGCTACAGACAAATTATTCTCTCGCCAAATCAACTCAAAAGCTCTAAAACTGAATTTGAGCAGGTTTCGATTGAAGAGTTAAGTGGCAAGAACTTTAATAAAATCAGAGTCTTACAATAGATATAAATGATTGTTAGCTTAAAAAATCTTGCGGATGTTCGTACCCAGCATAAAGACGAAAAGATTATCCTAACTAGTGGTACTTTTGACTTATTGCACGCTGGGCACTTGCGTTACCTTGAAGCCATTAAATCACTCGGTGATGTTGTGGTTGTTCTGCTAAGCGGTGATGACAGAATCAAGTTACGTAAAGGGCCAAAGCGACCAATTATCCCAGAAACTGATCGTGCACAGATGCTAGACGCCCTTAAGGTAGTTGACTATGTGCTCATCGATCCAGCTACAAGCCCACCAGATCAGATTGATCCTGTTCATGCAGAAATAGTAAATGAGCTTCAGCCCGATATGTATGCGACCGACGGCCGTGACCTAAGATTTTGGAACATCATGGAAGAATCAAAACTAGTTATTATCCCGCGTGTTGAGGTTGATGGCCTAGCCTCAACAACAGAAATAATTGACCACATTTTAAGAATAAATAGTTCTAAGTAAGACATATCAAAATTGATATAAGCATCCATCTGTTTGCCATAAGATTTTGTAACTATTTTGTGTATAACTTGCAGAGAGTAACCATTACCGTTTACACTATAGTAAATGGTGGATTACACAACGAAAAAACCTAATGTTCCGATTGCTAAGTTTAAGCGGACTAAAATCATTGCTACCCTTGGTCCCCCGACTGATAGCTACGAATCAATTGTGGAGCTTATTAAGGCTGGGGCGAATGGCATAAGGCTAAACTTTAGCCACGGAACTAACGAAGATCGCGTACGCCAAATTAAATGGGTTCGTAAAGCTGCCACTGAGCAAGGCAAACCAGTGGCTATTATTCAAGATTTACAGGGACCAAAGATACGACTAGGCGATTTTGATGGTGTTATAACCGTCAGGAAGGGTCAGAGCTTGAGTTTCAAGTTAAAAGCCGACTATGAGCGCTCTGGGATAATACCGACGCAGTACGACCTATCTAAGAAGGTCAAGCGTGGTGAGCAGATGTATCTGTATGACGGCAAAGTGCGAACCCAGGTAACTAGCGTCCAAGACGGTGTAGTGCACGTTAGAGCCGAAAATGACGGAATCCTAATTAAGCGTAAAGGTATAAACTTACCTGATACAAATTTCGGTGGCGATGTTATAACTGCTAAAGACAAAAAGGACTTGGTGTTTGGATCGACTCAGGACATAGATTACGTAGCTCAGAGTTTTGTGCAAACTGCCCAAGATATTCGTAATTTGCGTCGGGCCATCAGTAATTTGGGTATGAACGCTCGTATTATTACTAAGTTCGAAACTCGTTCAGCCATTGAAAATATCGAGGAAATTGTTCAGGAAACAGATTTAATCATGATAGCTCGTGGTGACCTAGCAGTAGAAGTACCAGCCGAATCAGTGCCGATTATTCAGCGCCAGTTAATCGGCCTTGGTATTAAGTACGGCAAGCCTAGTATTGTAGCTACTCAAATGTTGTTTAGCATGACCGAAGCACCAGAACCAACTAGGGCGGAGGTATCGGATGTAGCCACAGCGGTTATTGTCGGGGCAGACTGCGTAATGTTGAGCGACGAAACTGCCAACGGTAAATATCCAATCGAATCTGTAAAAACTATGAAGCGAGTAGTTTTATATGCTCAAAATAATGCTCCACTTAGCGCTGTGTTTAACGAAGGCGTTCAAACCATGGAATCAGATAGACAGTTGGCTATTTGTGATACGGTAATTGATCTGGCGAGCAAGATAGACGCTAAAGCAATTGTGGCTGAAACTAAGTCCGGCGCAACTGCGCTGCAGCTTGCGGCACGTCGCCCAGATCGTTCAATAATCGCTGTTACCAGTGATGCCCGCGTTGCTCAGCAACTGGCGATTGTTTACGGAACCAAAAGTTATGTCAGGCCTGATGGCAAGTTTGCCGCGACTAAGTTAACCAACTGGCTAAGGCTCAACAAGGTACTTAAAAAAGACGATATGATTGTGACTGCCTCTGGGCAACATCCGGGCGTTGTTGGCACGACCGACACTATAAAAGTTAGGGTTATTGAGTAGAGGGTGGACTGTGAGTTTTGACAAAGAGACAATTCGCGATATTGACGTAAAAGGTAAGCGTGTTTTGGTGCGGGTCGATTATAATTTGCCGCTAGACGAACAGGGCCGTATAACAGATGATTACCGTATCAAAAAGTCACTACCGACCTTACAGTATCTGTTAAAAAACGGAGCTTCATTAATACTTTGTTCGCATCTTGGTCGCCCTAATGGTAAAAAAGACATGAATTTTAGTTTGAAGCCTGCAGCAGCGCGCTTACAAAAACTTATTGGCCAAGATGTAATTTTCGCACCCGACTGCATTGGTGAGGCTACTACTAAGTTGGCAACAGAGCTAAAGCCTGGGGAGATACTATTACTAGAGAATTTACGGTTTTATCCAGAGGAAGAATCTAACAACGCTGACTTCGCTAAGCAATTAGCTAGTTTGGCTGAAGTATTTGTACAAGACGGATTCGGTGTTGTACATAGGTCACACGCTAGCACAGACGCGATAACGCGTTATTTACCGAGTGTAGCTGGATTATTACTAGAGAATGAAGTTGATACCATAACTAACGTTATGGAAAACCCTGCTCGACCACTCATGGCAATTATTGGCGGAGCAAAGATTACAGATAAGTTGCCAATACTAAAGCGTCTTATAGACGTTGCCGATATTGTGGCGATAGGTGGGGCGATGGCAAACACGTTTTTGTTAGCTGACGGTGTTGATATTGGTAAAAGTAAGGCTGACGAGGAAGATGTACCGGTGGCTAAGATGATTATTGAACGGGCTAGAGCAAAATCTAAAAAACAACCGTTTACCCTATATTTGCCACAAGATGGTGTTGTAGCTACTAGTTTAGATAAAACTGCCGAAACTAGGATTGTTGATTGGGATGATCACGTTTTTGCTACGATTGAAAGCTATCCAAAACAGCCGTCCAGGCGAAGCGCCCAGGTACTCAAAAACGAAATGATACTAGATATTGGTCCATTTTCGGGGGCATTTATTGCCGGTAGCATGCAGCTTGCTAGCACTGTTATATGGAATGGTACTATGGGAGTTACCGAAACGTCAGCTATTATCGGCCCGGTTGGCCCATTCGC
>JBDTJP010000009.1:0-9808 GCA_039935755.1 Saccharimonadales bacterium (SeqCode) | reverse complement strand
CCGTATTCGGCTTTTTTTTCATCTGGTTGGTCTTTGATTTTAGCGTAAAGCTCCCGCAATTCTGATGCGCGTAAAATCTGACGCTTGTCATCAAGCGATTCGATACGCTCGAGTAATGTTTGCTTGATGTTATTTATGTCGTCCATTTACACACATTTTACAGTTTAATGCCGTATCTGTCACCTGCACACTTTACGCTAATAGGTACAAGCTGTTGTGACAGCGTTAAATAATTACGTTTAGCTACTTACGAGTGAAGAAAGGTAGCCTCCAAGGCTCTCCACGGATTCGATCTCAATAACTTGATCGGTCTCATGTAAATACCCGAGCACAACCTCTCTTGTCTCTGGTTTGCCAACCAAAACTCTCCAGCCAGCATCTGTTCCAAGCATCTCAACGTCATTTATGGCGTTACCCGCGACCAATGTATCGGCAATATCAATATCTAGCTTATTTGCAATGTAAGACAGTGCTATAGACTTGTTGGTGTTGTTTTTTATAAACGACATTATGCCATCCTGAAAGATAACGTCGGTCGGGGTGCGCGTAAATCGCAATTTGAGGTTATCAACAACAACGTGTGGCCTAAGCCTAAGACTGACGTTCGTGACCGGCTGCGCCAATAATCGCTCCTTAAAAGCACCTACGCTTGTATGCATCACCTCAGCATAGTACCCTCGCTGCTCTTCCAGCTCAGCGACAAGCTCTTCCTCAAAGCAGGATAACGGGATCTTCTTAGAGTAATCGTCAATATTTACCTCAGCCCAGTCAAACATCATTAGATTACTGCGAACGAAGTCCACTACATGATTAATGGACTCTTCGTCAAAGTAGGCTCCAAATATGACCTTACCGGCTTTGTCTATTATTTTTGTGCCGTGCTCAATAACAATCAATGCACCGTCTGAAACAATACTATCAAAATTATCTCCGAGTGCGTGCTTGAGCCGAACATAACCGCGACCTGTCGAAACCGTAGTTTTACAGCCCATAGCTCTTATATCCTTAAATCCTTGCAAGACAGAATTAGGTATTTTACCTTTTACGGCAATGGTACCGTCGATGTCAAAAACGGCTAATTTGGGCAGGGCGGACTTCATTTAACTAATTATAGCTTAGGTGCAGTTCGCCGGCTAATAGGACGCCTGCGTTACTACACTTACGCCAAATCTGTTAAGATAGTACTAATCAGCCATAATCAAAGACATAACTTAGGAGGCTAAATGGCAAACTTTTCTTTTGACATAGTCAGTGAATACGACAAAGCTGAAATGAACAATGTATTCGATCAAACCCAGCGCGAAATTACTGGTCGCTACGACTTTAAGGGTACACCCGCAGAAATAGATTGGTTAGACGATCATAAAAATGGTTTTAAGATAACTGGCAATGGTGACTGGCAAATCGATGCGATCCTAGATATTGTACGAAAAAAATTAGCGACGCGCGGGCAGAGCCAAAAGGTGCTAGATACTACCAAAGAGTCTGTGACGAGCAACCTAAAAACAACTAGGGAAATAACCTTCAAGCAGGGTATATCCCAAGACAATGCCAAGAAAGTCACGGGATTAATACGCGAGAACTTCCCAAAAGTTAAAACTCAGATTCAGGGTGATGAAGTTCGCGTGACAAGCAGTAGCAAAAACGACTTGCAGTCAGTAATGCAGCTTATAAGCTCGAAAGATTTTGAGTTCCCTCTAGACTTTACGAATTACCGTTAGAGAGTATGTACGGACGGGCTGGGTAGGCCTGAGCCAATTACCATAAGTACGCTATAATTAAGGATATGGAATCTCAGCTTTCTAACCTGCTGGATACAGCTACAACCGTACTCAAGAATAACGATCAGGGGTCATACACTGTTCCCGCGCCCAAGCTTTATCCACACCAGTGGCTTTGGGACAGCTGTTTCATCTCCATAGGCCTTAGGCACCTCGACACAGATCGTGCAAAGGCAGAGATACTAAGCCTGTTTAAGGGTCAGTGGCGCAATGGCATGATTCCACATAATATATTGAGCACTACGGCCCATGCCTACGATCGTAACATATGGCGAAGTTGGGCAAACCCTTATTCGCCAGATAACATTGCTACAAGTGGGATAACTCAGCCTCCCGTGCTGGCTGAAGCCATCGTTAGAATTGGCGAAAAGCTTAATAAAACCGAGCGTCGCAGTTGGTATAAGCAAGTATTGCCTAACTTAATATATCATCACGAATGGCTCTATAACGAACGTGATCCACATGACGAAGGGCTTACTCTACAAATCCACCCATGGGAATCGGGTCTTGATAATACACCGCCCTGGATAAGCGAACTTCACGAGCACCAGCTTGCGCTCTGGATACAGGTTATCAAAAAGCTGAATCTTGGATGGCTAATAAACTTATTCCGTCGTGACACAAAATACATACCGGCTATGGAAAGACTAGATGTTATAGAGGCCTTGGCACTTTTCAGTAGCCAGAGACGTCTTAGGCGCAAAGCTTATAAAATTGATAAAATTTTGTCGAGGTCTTTGTTTGCTATCGAAGATTTAACATTCAACTGTATCTTGGTACGTGCCAACCAACATATAAAGGACATGGCGAGCTTGCTCAAGTATGAGCTGCCGGACGAGTTATTGATTTCTATGGAAAGAACCGAAAAGGAGCTTGACGAGTTATGGGACCCGTACTCCGGCCAATACTACTCACGCGAGTTCGTCACGCATAAGCTACTCAAAGAACCCTCTATTGCGACTCTAATGCCACTATACGCGGGCACTATTACCAAAGAGAGGGCTGATCAACTAGTTAGATTGCTAGAAAATCAACACGTCTTTGGAGCTAACTATCCGGTACCCAGCGTGCCGCTAAACTCATCGTGGTTCTCTGAGCGCACTTATTGGCAAGGGCCATCGTGGGTTAACACAAACTGGCTAATTATTGATGGGCTGCGTCGGATGGGTTACCCTGATCACGCTGATGCTCTGGTCGATACAACCCTAGAGATGGTAAGATCCGCTGGTTGTTATGAATACTTCAGCCCTATAGATGGATCCGGGTCAGGAGCCGCTAATTTTAGCTGGACAGCCGCGCTAGCTATAGATTTAATTAAAACGAAAAAATAATCAATCTTCGTTTACCGTAGGGCGATCCAGTAAAAGTGGCTCAATAACTGGCTCACTGTGAGCTATTTTTACGATATCTTTATCTATCTTTTTAAGTTCTTTGTGGGCCGTATTGTAATGGTTCACCGTTGTGCCTAGGCTACTGCCCAATTTTTGCATGAATGTTTCGTAAGCACCAATGTGCGTGCCGAGCTGACCAACTCTTAGCTGAATTTCCTTGGCTTGTTCTTCGATCTGAAGACCTTTCAAGCCCTGCAGGACTGTCTGCAGGTAAGCCATAAATGTAGTTGGGCTAACTATGATTACTTTTTTGTCCCTAAACGCATATTCCAGCAGGTCGCGCGCGCTTGTATTGGTTGTACCCACCTTATTTATTAGGAGGTCGTAGTATATGGCCTCAGATGGTATAAACATAAAAGCAAAGTCCATTGTACGCTCGTCTGGTCGTATGTATTTGGCAGTTTCATCGATACGATTCTTTAAATCCTGCTTGAATAATTTAGCCAGGCTCTCTCGTTTGGACTTGTCGGTAGTCTCTACTAAACGATTGTAATTTTCTAAGCTAAATTTACTATCAATTGGGAGAATCTTTTTGTCTATAAATACTGCTGCATCAACGATATCGCCGTTGTTAAATCCGTACTGGAGTTTAAAGTTACCAGGAGGCAGAATATTTTCGAGGACTGTTTGCAAATAATATTCACCTACTCCGCCTCGTTGTTTTGGGTTTTGTAACACATTTTGTAATGTCTTGAGTTCGTCTGCTACGTCCACAACCCGCTTATTGGTTTCGTCGAGTTTAGTCAGCCTTTGAGTAATCTCGGCAATGATCTTAGCGCTCTGGCCAAACTGCCGCTGGATAGATTCAGTCATGTGCTGCTGGCTCTTATCTAACTTTTCGCCGATCTTTTCATTTAGCGAATCCTTTAGCTCACTTACGCCTTTGCTAAGCTCGGTTATGTCTGTTTTAAGCATCTGCGTGCCAATATCATCAGGCTTAGATTGGTTACGGGCAATCAGATAAAACAATAAACCCGCGTTTAGTAACCCAACGACAATTATCCCAATAAGCATAAAAACATTGTAGCATTTTTACGTTATATAAAACGAGTTACGGTAAACATAAACACAGCACCAAGCACAGTTAACATAATAGTCTTGTAGGAGGAGTGCTTACTGTGTGCTTCGGGCAATATCTCACTTGTTGCTATGTAGAGTAAAAATCCGGCAAAAAACCCAAGATAAATAAGTAAACCACGTTCAGATACATGTATAACCGTAGTTGAAAGTGCTCCGAGCACTGGTGCAGAAGCGTCTAAAAACAACATACGCAGCGCGGCTTTGCGCTTGTTCTTGTGTAGTAACATCAAAGCTACGGTATTAAGACCGTCGGAAAAGTCATGAGCTATAACTGCGATGGCCACGGCCACACCAACTTTCGGGTTGACCTGGAACCCTAAGCCTATTCCGACGCCATCTAGGAAACTATGAGCTGCTAAGGCCAGGGCTGATAGCTTACCAACGTGTGGGTGATGATGGGTATGTGATCCATAATCTTCCTCTTGGGCGTTGTGCATTAATATTGTCTTTTCTAATATATGGAACACCAAAAACCCAACCACCAGGGCAATCATTGGCCAAACTGGATCAAGGTGTAAGTTTTGGAGTGAAGCGAATATTTCTGGCAAAATATCAAAAGCGACAACGGCCAATAGTACCCCAGCAGTGAACCCTAGTATCCTATGCAAGTTATCGCTAAATTTTAAGGCAAAAAGTCCGCCTAACAAGGTGAACATAAACGCAACCAGCGATACTAATACAGCAGTCATTATCCCTATTTTGACAGTAAACAGATACTGTTGCAATTTATTATTATGATCACTGTTATCTGGCCATATAAGTAAGCGATATTAAAATGACCCTGGGTAAAACCCAGGGTCTAGGGAAGCCTCACACTTCCACTATTAGCATAAGCCTGGTATATAAATTTTGCAAGCCATCTGACTTATTTTGTCATAGATAAATTCGTAATTTTAGTGACCGTCTTTAACTTGCGCCCGATAGCTTGGCTAGCTATAAACACAAGCGTCCCAATCATACATCCAGCTACAACATCTAGGGGTGCGTGAACTCCAAGGTACACCCTAGACACGCCAACTGGCACAACCCACACTACTGGCAACCAACGCCACCGTTTTGGTAAGGAAGCTACTATAATAAGACTGACTATGGTGGCTAGCGCTGTGTGCCCAGATGGGAAACCGTAGCCCGTCACAAAATACTCGTGTAAGTGTACGCCGGGCAGTAGCTCGAAAGGCCTAGGCCTAGCAACAAGCTGTTTCAAAAACTCAGTTATTAGATATGCTATGACTCCACCGAAAAACACCCTAAGGGCCAAACGATTCAGCTTTTTCCATAACAACAGCAGAGTGACTGCGAACAGCATCCAGGCAGATCCAAGTTGAGTTATAAGCAAGAACACTGAGCTTAACAATTCAGGCCAGTTATTTATATATCTAAATACAATAAGTTCATTACCAGTTATAGTCCGAGCTGATGCGTGCCAAGTAGCCCACAACAGCAGGGTCAAACAGGTAACAGTTACTAGTGCGTATTTGCGAACACTCCGTTTATCAAGCTTAAAGGTCATGGCTACCAAGTATACGTTAAAGCCGTACTAATTTCGAAACATTTGGATTGCCATAAATGTAGAACCTCCAGGGTTTGCTCTGGGCCTTGCTGATACCAACTCTGGTTGTCTGAATTATCTCGACTGGCTTAATACCCGGTTCTATAAAAATAGGCCCGGTGTCTATGTCGGTACCACGCAGCTCAAGATTAATCCCCATAGCCTGTGTCAACTTACCGGGGCCGTTGGTGAGTATTTTATTGTTTTGGGTATTTCGTCGCATTTTCATAAGCTCGATTCCCTCTACTGGTTCGATTGCCCGTATTAAAACTCCTTGGCCATGACCCTTAATACCTGTGACTATATTTACGCCGTGATGCAATCCGTAAGTGAAGTACACATATATAGTACCGGATTCTTGAAACATCGCTGTATTTCTCGGTGTCTCCCCGTGGTGGGCGTGGCTTGCTGGGTCATCCATTGTATAAACTTCTGTTTCTACAATATACCCGGCCGTACGCCCTTGTGGTGACTGGTGAACAAGTTTCCACCCTAATAAGTTCTGTGCAGCCAAATACGCGTCTGATAAATCTAATTCTCTTGGCCTCATATGTTTATAATAACTCTGTGATTATACTATTGCCACCCATGCTCATAAACATTTTGTAAAAAAGTTTCTATGATCGGCCGATTCATATATACTTAAAGACACAAAAATGTCAGTACTAATACCGATAATCGTAATTACCCTACTCGTTGGATTCTCCGCGGTTTGTTCTGGGCTCAATATAGCTTTAATGTCGATAGATATAAGTGACCTGCGACGAAAAGCCAAGCTTGGTAACAGGTCGGCTGCTAGAATTCTGCCACTCAGGCGCAATACGCACCTTACGTTGTCTAGCCTATTACTTATTAACGTTGCCGCAGTTTCAGCTACATCTTTAGTCTTAGAGAGTTACTTGAATGGAATAATAGCCGGCATACTATCTACTCTCTTGATTGTAGTTTTCGGAGAAGTTTTACCGCAAACAGTTTTTGCTAAAAATCCATTGCGCTGGGTAAGCTTTTTCGTTCCACTGTTAACGGTCATGACGATCGTAGCATACCCGATATCAAAACCCTTGCAGCTTCTACTTAATAAAATTATCGGACCGCGCAAGAATCAACTGCAAAGCAGGCACGAGCTTGGTCTATTGATTACGGAACATTTAGGCGCAGATTCTAGCGAACTAGATGAAGATGAGGTTGAGATAATACGAGGCGCCCTACAACTTAGCGAAAAGCACATCCACAGTATTATGACACCTATAGATCAGGTCTACTGGCTATCACCTGACACTAAATTGACGGGCAAAAGGATAGATGAGATTAAGGCGAAAGGCTTTAGCCGCATACCTGTATTCGACGCACAAACTACTAAATGTTACGGAGTAATGCTTATGAAAGAACTTATTGATATCGACTTTGACAGCATTACGTACAGAGTAGACGAGATGCCACTTCACGCAGTTGGATTAGTGGGTAGCCGAACCGCCCTAGACACAATGTTTCGTAAATTTATTTCTGTCAAAACACACTTAATGCCGGTAGAGCGCAGTGATAAAATTGTCGGGGTTGTAACGATTGAAGATTTGATCGAAGAAATACTTGGACACGAAATAGAAGATGAATCCGATCATATACGACAGACTAATAAAGCCCGAACTCCGTAAGTTTATCTCTTGTGTTTATCTTCTAGCTCATGGATGCGATCGTGATCAAGTCCGTAATAATGTGCTATTTCGTGCCAGAGCGTATGTTTAACCTGAAATTTCAATTGCGCCATACTATTAACTGCTCTTAGCATAGGTATTTTAAATATAGTTATCTTGTCGGGTATAACTAAGCTATAACCTGCTCCTCGTTTGGTTAGTGGCACCCCCTCATACAATCCAAAAAGTGTTTGGTCTTGTCGCAGTTCTAATTTTTGCCGTTGCTCGGGTGATGGCTCGCCGTCATAGGTAACTGCTACGTTGTTCAGCCGTTCTATATACTGCTGAGGCAGCTCGTCCATAGACTCATTTATTAGCTGTTCGAATTGTTCATCTGACACATCTATCATATATACAGTTTAGCCTACACAAGCAGCTAACATGGTATCTATTTTTGACGTCGGCGTTTGTTAGGATCAAGTTCCTTCTTACGTAAACGTAAACTCTTGGGTGTAACTTCTAACAATTCATCGTTTTCAATAAAATCCAAGCACTCTTCTAGACTAAAAATAGTAGGTGGGGTTAACTGGACAACGCCGTCTGATGAAGAACTACGCATGTTAGTAAGATGCTTCGTCTTACATACGTTCATTTCCATGTCCTCTTGTCGCTTATTCAAGCCAACTATTTGACCTGCGTAAACTTTAATTGCTGGGTGAACAAAAACTTCACCTCGGTCTTCGGCTGATTGCAGGGAGTATGGAGTTGTAACGCCAGTTTCAAAAGCAATTAATACACCGCTTCTGAGCTGTTGCAAATTGCTACCTAAAGGTTGGTATCCAGTCATAAGACTGTTCATGATAATCGTTCCCTTTGTCTTGGTTAGCAAGATGTTACGCATACCTAGCAGCGCACGAGTTGGTAGTTCGTAAACTAACTTCGTCACACCCTTAGGGCTGGCGAACTGCTCTTTAAGAGTAGCTTTGCGTGTACCAAGCTCCATTTGGACGGTTCCGACGTGTTCGGCCGGCACTTCAATAATAACTTCTTCAATTGGCTCTTCGGTAACACCGTCCTTTTCACGGGTAACAACCTGTGGACGTCCAACTTCAAACTCGTAACCTTCTCTCCTTATCGTTTCAATAAGCACACTAAGGTGTAGCTCCCCACGTCCAGAGACTAGGAATCCGATACCCTGTTCTTCTACGCGTAAGCCTACATTAATTTCAAGTTCTTTATTTAGGCGTTCACCAATTTGCCTACTAGTAGTAAACTCGCCCTCAGTGCCCTTGAACGGACTTGTATTTGGTCCTAAGTATATCTTAAGTGTTGGGTCTTCTACTTCCATGATAGGCAAAGCCTCTGGGTTAGTAGCGTCGGCTAGAGTCTCACCAATTTGCACATCAGAAACACCAGTTAACTGTACGATATCGCCAGCCACACCACCCGGTACCTCGAACTTACTAACGCCCTGGCTCATGAATACGTTGTCTACTTTGGCCTTAGTCTGTGTTCCATCCTTTTTACAAACTGTAACTTGATCACCAGCCTTGACCGCACCACGAGTAATACGTCCGATAGCATATTTACCTTTGAAGTTATCCCAGGCAAGTGCTGTTACTAGCATCTGGAACGGTTTATCTAGCTCAATACTAGGCGCAGGTATGTCACTGATAATAGCCTCAAAGATAACCGACAAATCCGCATCCTCTTCTTTGTCCGCAGGTGGTTTAATCCAGGCTTTGCCAGCACGGCCAATAGCATAATATACAGGGTAGTGGAGTTGGTCCTCGTGAACTGCTAATTCTAGGAACAAATCAGCCAATTCGTCCTCAACCTCACTAATACGGCTACCCGATTTATCTATCTTATTGATAATAACAATCGGCTTGAGACCAGCGGCTAATGCCTTGCTAAGTACAAACTTAGTTTGAGGCATAGGACCCTCTTGAGCGTCGACGATTAATATACAGCCGTCTGCCATGTTTAATGTTCGTTCAACTTCACCGCTAAAGTCAGCGTGTCCAGGTGTATCAATTATGTTGATACGATAATCACCATGCTGTACGGCAGTAATCTTGGCTGTGATTGTAATGCCACGCTCACGCTCTTGGTCGCCACTATCCATGATAAGGGTCTGTTCCATCTCGGCCTGGTTATCACGAAAAGCATGGGATTGCTTGAGTAAACCATCCACAAGAGTAGTCTTGCCGTGGTCAACGTGAGCAATAATTGCAATATTACGAATCTTTTTTGGGTCTTGTGTAATTTCAGCCATAAAATAAAAATGCGCCCTAACCGCGCTTAATCGAACGATGTATTTCCTACATTATGTCATAAGCGCCATCAATATTCAAGCTTTTTATGCGAACCTAC
>JBDTJP010000008.1:0-8930 GCA_039935755.1 Saccharimonadales bacterium (SeqCode) | reverse complement strand
CAGTAACAGTTGCTCCGGAAGATATAGGATACGTAAAGAGCCTGGGGGCTGATGAGATAATAGACTACACGAAACAGGATTTTACGGACATTATACGCGACTATGATGCTGTTTTTGATACAGTTGGCGGCGAAGTATTATTGCTATCACTGCCAGTTTTAAGACATGGCGCTAAAGCGGTATCGATGATCGCTAGTGTCGATGACAAAAGGGCCAATGAGGCTGGAGTGAGCGTGACTACACAAAGCACCAAAGTTTTAACCGACCGCCTATCGGAACTTGCAGAGCTAGCCGATGAGGGAATTATTAAAGTTAGAATCGGTAGAACCTTTCCGCTCGAGAATATCCAAGAGGCGTTCGCTGCAAGAGAGGCAGGCACACGGGGCAAAGTAGTAGTAGCTATTAGCTGATGTTGTTTGCTGACAATCTTGAGCCATAAGCGTTATGCTAAACTATATGCAACATGGCTAAACCGACAAAAACCGAAGCTGCCTGGCTCAGAGGCAATGTACAAAGACTAGCAAGAATTCACTTTCTATTTGTTGGTGCAATAGTGGTTCAGATAATATTGTATGACGTATGGAAATTATTAACTCCAGATGCAGTCATGAAAAGGTGGATAATTGCTGCTATTTTACTGCTCGTAACAACAATATGCTGGTATTTATCTAAGGAAAAACTAGGTCATAGCGGTAGGTACAGGGCTTTAGTATTCTCGTTAATTTTAGTAGACGTAGTTGTAGCTTCGTTTTTGGTTTACGTTCAGCGTGGTATGGCATCACAGGCTGTTGCTCTATACGCTATACCAATAGTAGTCTCGTCTGTACTACTTAGCCGTGCGGCCATAATGGCGACCGCATTTTTGTGTACAGCCGCCTACACGACCACGGCGATCAGCTATTTTGTGCTTAATTTTAACGAAGGTTACAAGATAGAGTTATACGGTGAAATTGGGTTCTATTCGGTAATATTCTTTGTTATTGCTTGGTGCTTGTGGACGTTGGTGAAGTCTAAAAGGCGAAACTAATATAACGCCTTAATCTTTGCCTTTTTGATTGCAAAAGTGTACAAGTAAAGAGGTATGAATGGTCAATCTACCAAGCGATTCAGTAAAAAGTATATGCGTGCACAAGCCCGGCGTATTTATCGCTCGCTATATTTCCCACCTTTAGTTATATTCATCGCGACTTTATTTTTAACATATTGGACGTACCAAGCAAACCATCAGGCGGCAGCCAAAGACTCCCAATCAATAATTACAAACCGTGCAACAACCACCGAAGACACGATCTCCGAACAATTGAAGACATATCAGCGCTTGCTATACGGTGGGGTTGGATTGGCTCAGGTATATTCACCAATGACTGAAAAAACTTGGCATGCCTACATCAATGCCTTCGACCTAGAGAACAATTATAAGGGTATCCGAACGCTGGGGTTTGCTAAGACTGTCCCTAGGTCGGAAACAAACAATCTAATACAGTTTATGCAGGGCCAGGGAATTAGTGATTTTAAAATAACCACTACTGGTACATCTGATCCATTAAATGTAGTCCTCTACGAGGAGCCAAACAACGCAGGTATTGGACTCAATATGTCAGATGTGCCCAGCAGGTATAAAGCTATGTCAGAGGCAAGAGACAAGAACACCGCTGTTATAACCGAACCGGGAGCATCAATTGACCCCAAACATAAAACGGATCTAATAGTTATGTATATGCCCGTATATAAACCAGGGCAGCCAATAGACGACATAACCGAGCGCCGAAGTGCTTTAGACGGCTATGTTTTTGCCGGTATCCAGATAGATGACTTTTTGGCTGGTTTATCGCACACAAGTGTAAATGGTGACTCCCCGAGCTTCCGAATATACATGGATGGCGACCAGAACGCCTATTATCAATCCCAAGACTACGACAAGCGCCTTACGTCAAAGAATGTAGTTGCTCAAGACAGTGAGTTCGACTTATTTGGCAAAACTTGGCACATGAAGTTCTTATATAACAAGAGCGGCCTTACTGCTCCGGGACAACGAGCCATACAAGCATGGACATGGTTTGGTGGGGTAATCTTTGCCTTCCTACTGGCGCAATTAATCTATCTATTGCTAAAGGCTAGAGCCCGCGAGCTCATGAATCAAAAAGAACGAGACGTCGACACGGCCCGTGATCAATTATTGTCTTTGGCCTCCCACCAGCTGCGTACCCCCGCTACAACTGTTAAACAATACCTAGGGATGGTCCTTCAGGGATTCTCTGGCAGAATAACAAAATCACAAAGATTGCTACTAGAGAAAGCCTACAAAGGCAACGAGAGACAATTGTACACAATCAATGAAATGCTGCACGTAGCTAAAGTGAACGACGGCAGAATTACACTGGCACGTAACGACGTAGACATGAAAGCTCTTGTTCGCAACGTCGTATCTGACCAACAGGCAGCAATAGACGATGCTGGGCATAAGATAGTTGTTAAGCTACCTAAAAAATCATTAACTATGTACGTCGATGAGCACATGCTAACAATGGCGCTAGATAATTTGCTGACTAACGCTATAAAATACTCGCCCGAAGCAGCACGTATATCTGTAAGGCTATATACTGGCGACAACAATAGGTTTGTGTATATAGACGTAACGGACTCAGGGGTGGGCATCTCAAAAGCCGATTTAACCAAACTGTTCAAATTGTTCTCTAGACTTAATAACGACAGGACCCAACGTGTTAGCGGTACAGGGGTAGGCCTATACCTAGCAAAGCACCTGGTTGAGCTACACCGGGGCTCGATAGGCGTCGTATCCGCGCCGGGCGAAGGGTCGACATTCACCATCAAATTGCCCAAAAGGTATAGAGGTAAAAAGTAAGATATATTACAGATATTACTATAATCAGAGCTATAATACTTCCATATGGTTAAGAAAATTAAACAGGCAAGTGTCCTGATTGTTGAGGACGAGTCTGAATTAAACGAGGCGTACCAGATTGTGTTAAAACACGCTGGCTACACCGTTAAAACTTCATACAACGGGCAAGAGGCGCTGGACATACTAAAAACATTTAACCCCGATGTCATCTTGCTAGATTTACGAATGCCTAAGGTTGACGGGGTAGCGTTTCTTAAAGCCTACAATCTCAAGGATGAGCACCCAGATGTACGAGTCATAATATTCAGCAACTACGACATGCAACAGGAGATCGATGAAGCTTTCAACTTGGGCGCCCAGAGATATATGCTAAAAGCGTGGGCCTCGCCAAATGAATTACTACAAATAGTCGAAAAGACTCTTTCGGAACAATAATAGATTATAGTCCAACGCCCCTGAAACTATCTTCGCCTAAAAGCTTTTCCAACTTTGACTTGTCTATAAGATATTCTTTGGCACTATACTTGACGATTCCAACCTTTTTAAGCATGCCTAGCTCATAGGCGGTAGTTTCACGCGTCAGCCCAACCATGTCTGCAATTATCGTATGAGTAAGTCCTAGTTTGACGCTGAATTTACCAGGAGATGATTCCTTGCCGTACCGAGATAACAAATAATAAAGAGTAAATAGTATCTTCTCGCGGGCCCTAGACTGCTCTAGGGCAGTTATACGCATTAAGGCACCCGCGTAGTTGCCCATAACATAATCAAAAAGAGTCTGCATATTTGAGGGGTCAGCCGCAACGCCCGACTGTAAAACCGTTTTGCTAGCCGCTAATACTACACAATCTGTTAGAGCCTCATAATAGTACAGTGTGTTACTAGTCCTACCGAAAAGCCAATAATCAGGGAAGACATCTCCCGCAACATGAAATGTCGCTAGCTGCTCGTCGCCATTGGCATTAATGTTATAGGCCTTAATCACCCCCTTGCTAAGTATGTACCCGGCTCGAGGGATTTCGCCTTGATACAACAGAATAGTTCGTTTCTTTACAAACTTAGTCGTCGCGTTCGATTTTATGGCGTTTATTACATCTTGCATCTTGTATACCTAATACTATACTAACTCTTAATTCTAAAATACGGTTAACTATTTCACATATTTATCGTTAAACACTTTACAGCATGGCCTAGCTCACTAGGCCATACTATAGATTATCTTGGGGTGTGAAGATAACCGCAGGATATGGATTAGATATACAAATGAACAACGAAAGGTGTAATATGACTGAAATCCAAGAAATACAACTTAACAACAAGATTGATAAGTTTCTTAAAAAAAGAATAGGTAAATTCCCTGATGTTGAGAGATTGTCATCCCATATTTTGAGTATGTAGAGGCAGTTAGCGTTGCTGCGGATGAGTAGGAATTATAATTAATAAGGAGGTGTGAAAGCAATGAACATAGTAATTTGGATTGTATTTGGTGCATTGGCAGGCTGGATTGCATCACTGATAATGGGGACGAATGCCGAACAAGGAGCTATAGCAAATATAGCCATAGGTATTGTAGGTGCACTTATAGGTGGATTTGTCGTGCAGCTAGTTGGCGGATCGGGAGTAACCGGGTTCAACCCTATGAGTCTAATCATAGCGATTGTCGGAGCTGTTATCCTGCTGTGGGCTATGAAGTTCCTAAGCAGAGCAACAAATTAAACGTATTTTTTGTCTTAACAATTAATAAGAGGTGAGGGTTCAATTATGAGCAGAATGAAAATATTATCTAGGCCAGTTGCAGTCAGTGAAATACGTGACGAGGACATGGACAAGATACTATACAATGCAAATGCCAAAGATCGGATACACAGATTAGACGTTATGCAGCTTCGAAAGTTTCGACACAATACGCGTTAGCCCCGTAGCTTTGTCAGCTTCTTGCATAATAAGACGGCCGCAATGGGCCGTCTTATTAAATATAAACAAGTGATCGCTCTGGATAGAGATGACTCATGACAAGTTTTTACAGTACAATAAGACTATGAATAGCTTCGGAGAAATTTATAATGCATTAAACGACGAACAAAAGGCTGCCGTATCGGCCATAGAAGGACCTGTACTTGTGTTAGCCGGGCCAGGGACGGGCAAAACCCAATTGCTCTCAGCCCGAGTGGCAAATATATTAAAGCTGACAGATACGTTGCCCCAGAACATTCTCTGTTTAACATTTACCGAAGCAGCCGCGTTAAACATGCGAGAGCGCCTAAACGATATGATTGGTGAATCAGCCTACGACGTACAAATAAATACGTATCACGGCTTTGCTAGTGAAGTTATAAAAACATATCCTGATTATTTTGAAACAATTGATTTGGAATCTGGCCAAGATTCGCGCATGGAACGGCCAATAGACGCACTAAGACAGCTCGAGATTATAAAGCACATTGTTGACGAACTTCCGTTTAGCGATCCGCTCAGAGGCGCAAGTCATTATATAAAGAAGGTTGCTGGGGTTGTCTCTGACTTCAAGCAAGCTGATATGAAGCCTAAGCAAGTTCTAGCGGTTGCCGAGCTTAATCTGCAAGCTATTAGCGACCTATCGCCTAAGATTCAAAAGCTAATGGCTCCGCATGGACGCATACCGGCAAAGAAAGATATTGCGTTTAAACTATTCGACGAAGTTCTTATTACAATCAATGAGCATAAATCAAATCTAGCCCAAACGGCTAGCTTGGCGCTAAGCGATGCAATCGAGCAGGCAAAGTCCGACAACAGTACCAAACCCCTAACAGCCTGGAAAGCTAAGTGGCTATCTAAAGACTCTAAGGACGATTGGTATTTTACTGACCCGGTTCAAGCCAACAAGTTGATATCCTTATGTGGCATATACAAAAAATATCAGAAGGCGCTAGAGACTTCGGGGCAATACGATTTTAACGACATGATTATTCGTACAATCGACGCCCTGAAAGAAAAGTCCGACTTGAGATTCAATTTACAAGAAAAATACCAGTATATTTTGCTCGACGAATTCCAAGATACGAATCTTGCTCAGTTTGAGCTAGTTAAACAGCTTGCCGATCACCCCGTTCACGAAGGAAGGCCCAATATTATGGCAGTCGGTGACGATGACCAGGGCATATTTGCGTTCCAGGGAGCGTATATTGGCAATATGATTGCCTTCATCGACAGGTTTAAAGACGTTAAGATTATAAACCTTGTTAAAAATTATCGGTCCCACCAGGACATACTCGAGACTGCGCACAACGTTGCTGAACAAATCGAATCGCGTTTGCACCATAATCTTATAGGCATCAGCAAAGATATCGAGGCGGCTGGTACTAATCTGCCGAAAGAAGCCATCATATCTAGGCGCGAGTTTGCTTCGCAAGCTGGCGAATATGCCTGGATTGCTCAGACAATTTCTGAACATATCGAGTCTGGTGTGTCTCCCAACACAATAGCCGTGCTGGCTCCAAAGCATATTATTTTACAAAACCTTGTACCGTTTCTTAACGCCTTAGGTATCCCAGTAACATACGAGAAACGAGAAGATATATTTGATACGGCAATTGTTCGATCAATTATACTTGTATGTGAATTCTTGCAGGCTGCTAGCGAACAGAAAATGAGTGACATGGACTCATTACTCCCTAAGGTGCTGTCACTCGATTTTTGGAACATACCCACAACGGACATCTGGTCGATCAATTGGGACTTTTATGCTAAACAATTCAAGTCATACGAACCGTGGTCCAAATTGGCATTGCAAATGGATAGCACCAAACAAGCTACTGAATTCTTATTACACTTAGGCAATCAGACCGATAAGCTACAACTCGAGTACGTACTAGATTACATAACTGGAGCCCAAGCCGTTACGCTTGATAACGGAGGCACCTATACATCTCCACTTAAAAACTATTATTTTTCGGAATCTGCTCAACGGCTTTCACCAATCGGTTTTTATGAGGCTATTTCTCATTTAAGTGTAATCCGATCTCAGTTGCGCAATCAGCAAACCCAAGAAGATAAGCAGCTTACCGTTAAAAGCTTTCTAAGCTTGCACAATGCCTACAAAGAAGCTGAGCAACCATTACTCAACACTCACCCCATAGCCCAATCTGACGCATCTGTACAGCTCCAGACCGTGTATAAAGCTAAGGGGCTGGAATATGATTATGTATTTTTGCCGGGAATGAACGACGATGTGTGGGGGAGTAGTTCGTCTCGCAGCAATAACAGCATCAGCCTGCCGATGAATTTGCAGCACATCCGACACGATTCAAGCAGTGAAGATACCAAACGTCGTATATTATTTGTAGCTATGACAAGAGCCAAGTATGGTCTATACATCACCAGCTACGCCCAGAAAGAAGACGGCACAAAAACGATGCCAGTTAAGTACCTCCAGGAGACAAGCGACGAGGACGGTCGCATAAGTGCTATATTACCAGCCAACAAACAGCGAGTCGTATACACTGAACGAAGCAACAAGCAATCATTAAAAGACATCGATATTTTTTGGCATAGTCGACACCTTGAGATAAGCCCGGACTTAAAAAGTTTAGTCGGTGAACGATTAAATCATTATAAAATGAGCCCTACGCACCTAAATACATTCACAAATATTGTATATGCCGGACCACAAAGCTTTTTGTTGAACACTCTACTAAGGTTTCCTGAAGCCCAAAGCCCGGATAGTATATACGGCGATGCCTTACATAAATCACTGGAGTGGTACCAAAAGCAGGGAAACAAGACATCGGCGTGGCCAAAGACCCCGGAAGTTCTGACATACTTTAAGGCCTTGATGTCGGAGAGTTTAATAGAAACGGTCAGTAAACAAAATTATATTGATCGTGGAGTTCATGCACTTAACATATACATGAAGGCAAATGCAGAGAAATTAAAAACTAACGCTAAGAGCGAAGTAGATCTTAGAAGCGAAGGCATAACCATGGATGGGGCGCTATTGACTGGCAAGATTGATCGGCTAGAAATTGACGAACAGAATAAGACCGTACGTATTATAGATTTTAAGAGTGGCAACCCTAGCACTAAATGGAGCTCGGACGTTAAGTATATCAACTACAAACAGCAGTTGTACTTTTATATTTTGTTAATGGAGAAATCACAAACTTACAAAAACTATAAGGTGGAGTCGGCTGCATTAGACTTTATAGAGCCATTAGCCGAAGGCACGGCCGCACCACAACTTAAGCTAGAGTTCAATCAACAAGATTATGATGATTTCAAGCGATTGGTAGTCGGTGTCTGGGAAAGAATTCAACTGCTCGATTTACCCGATGTTTCAAACTACCCAAAGTCCGCGGTAGGCATGAAGAGCTTTATTAAGTATCTAATCGGTTAACGCTCGGTCCGGACAAGTCACTATTTCTTGCGACGACTGGCCGAAGCTTTGCTCTTGCTGATTGTAACCCGTGATTTAGCATGCTTAGGCCTAAAGTGCTTTGTAGTTGTTATACCGAGTGGAGAGAATAATATTAGGTATAAGTTCATACCGACGACAGAGCCTAGTATAGGTGCGGTTACGTAAGCGAAGCTCCAAGAACGCATACCAAGTGCAACAGCCGGGTTAAGTAGACCGTTGCTTGCAAACGTTGCTACTAAAATACCTAGCGCTAAGCTACCACCGATTGTAACGGCTCGTTTAAGCCCTTTGTGGCCTTGGTAAACTGCTGCGGCGATTCCAAAGGTAAATACGAATGTTCCAAGTGCCTCTGCTACAAAAACACGCCAGTCTGAACCAGTACCTGCTATGTTTTTGAGATTAGATCCGATTAGGTACTCGTTCATCTTCCAGGCAGCTAAGCCACCGAGCATTTGCGCAACAATGTATGCTACCGCCTTAAGCGTATCGATGCGCCTTAGTGTCCATTGGCCAACTGTTACGGCTGGGTTGATATGCGCCCCTGAAGTTGCACCAATTACTAAGACCATAAGTCCCATGGTCATACCCGCAGCAATTGACACATAGAAAGGGAAAGCTGTCCTGCCAGCAATCGCCAAATATACACTCGCTAATATGTAAGTACCGATAAACTCA
>JBDTJP010000007.1:0-6494 GCA_039935755.1 Saccharimonadales bacterium (SeqCode) | reverse complement strand
TGCTGTTAGTCTTTCTTCTTTTTGTCGTTCTTTTCTTCGTCGTCTACTACTTCGCCTTCTACTGGCTCGTCTTTGCCTTTAGACTTCTTGTCTTTGGGGTCATCTGATTCAGCTTCTGGGTCATCTGATTTCTGCTCGTACATTTTAGCACCAATTGGCATTAGAACATCGTTTAGTTCTTTAGCAGCTTTTTCTAGCTCTTCTTTATCGGCGTTTTCGTTGGCGATTGCTTTTTTGGCAACCTCGATAGCTTCATCGATGCTCTTCGCATCGTCCTCGGCCAGCTTTTCTTTGTTATCAGTCTTCATCTTTTCGGCTTGATATACAGAGCTATCTAATGTGTTGCGTGCATCAATTGATTCACGCTTGGCTTTATCCTCTTCGGCGTGTGTCTCGGCTTCTTTAGCCATTTTGGAGACCTCATCTTTATCAAGGTTACCGCTACCACTAATTGTAATGCTCTGCTCTTTGCCAGAGCCTTTATCCTTAGCAGAAACATTCAAGATGCCGTTAGCATCTATGCTAAATGTAACTTCAATTTGCGGCACACCACGCGGAGCTGTTGGAATACCATCTAAAACAAAACGTCCGAGTGACTTATTGTCAGAAACCATTTCACGCTCACCTTGCACTACATGTATTTCGACTTGTGGTTGTCCATCAGCGGCAGTACTAAACGTTTCAGATTTGCTGGTCGGTACGGTTGTGTTGCGCTCAATTA
This sequence comes from Saccharimonadales bacterium (SeqCode), assembly GCA_039935755.1. Taxonomy (GTDB): domain Bacteria; phylum Patescibacteriota; class Saccharimonadia; order Saccharimonadales; family JBDTJP01; genus JBDTJP01. The sequence goes on along the minus strand of JBDTJP010000007.1, from coordinate 5,773 downwards.
ATTTAGTAGCCACGCCACCTAGCGTCTCGATGCCAAGCGACAGAGGAGTGACGTCTAATAACAGCACGTCCTTAACATCACCTTGCAAAACGCCACCTTGGATTGCCGCACCAACGGCTACAACCTCGTCTGGGTTCACACCCTTCATCGGCTCTTTGCCAAATATCTTTTGGACCTTTTCCTGAACGGCCGGCATACGAGTCATACCGCCAACCAACACAACGGCGTCAATCTCGCTGGCTTTAAGTCCAGCATCTTTTAATGCTTTCTCGCATGGTATTGCAGTTTTATCAATCAAATCACCAACTAGTTGTTCTAGCTTCGCGCGACTTAGTTTGTGTTCAAAGTGCTTGGGACCGTCAGCATCAGCAGTCAAGAAAGGCAGGTTTATGTTGACCTCATTCGTAGTCGATAGTTCGATTTTAGCTTTTTCGGCTTCGTCACGTAAACGTTGCATTGCGGCTCTATCGTCAGTTATATCAACACCTTGGTCTTTTTTGAACTCATCTTTTAGGTAGTTTACAATTACACGATCAAAATCGGCACCACCTAGGTGAGTATCGCCGTTGGTAGATTTAACCTCAAAGACTCCGTCACCTAGCTCTAGGATAGATACATCAAATGTACCTCCACCAAGGTCGTAAACAGCGATCTTCTCGTCTTTCTTACTTCCCTTATCTAGACCATAGGCTAGGGCTGCGGCAGTTGGCTCGTTTATTATTCGCTTAACTTCAAGCCCAGCAATCTTACCGGCGTCTTTTGTAGCTTGTCTTTGACTGTCGTCAAAATAAGCGGGCACAGTAATTACTGCTTCGGTAACTTTGTCACCTAAGAAAGCCTCGGCATCAGTTTTTAGCTTGCCTAAAATCATGGCACTTATCTCTTCTGGACTGTATTCTTTGTCGCCCATCTTAACTTTTACGCCAGACTTGCCTTTTACAATTTCGTAACCCATCAGCTTAAGATCACGCTGGACTTCTTTGTCGCTAAAGTTACGTCCAATTAGTCGCTTAACTTCATAAATCGTATTTGCAGAATTAGTGACTTGCTGCCGACGAGCAACTTGGCCAACCAAACGTTCACCGTTCTTATTAATTGCAACCACGCTTGGCGTGGTACGTGCACCTTCGCTGTTAGCAACAATTTCTGCTTTACCAGACTGCATAACTGCCATCGCACTGTTAGTTGTACCTAGGTCTATTCCAATTATTTTTCCCATTATTTATTCCTCCTTAGATTATTCATAACTATCTTGCTTAAAATTACTTCTTGCTTGGTTCTGTTTTGACTCGAACCATAGCATGGCGGATGACGCTGTCACCGAGCTTGTAGCCAGCTTGAAGTTCCTCGCAAACAACTTCAACAGTGCCATCACCCTCCTCCATACTTACTGCCTCGTGTAAAACAGGGTCAAAAACTTCACCAACGGTCTTAATTCTCTCTACTACGATATCAGCAAGGGTAGCTTCGAATTGCTTAACTACGCCTTGGACGCCCTTCACATAATCGTTGCCTGCAAGTTCTTTAGGTACGTGTTTAAGAGACCGCTCAAGATTATCTATTACAGGCAGTATGTCGTGGATAACTGCCGCTTTAATCATGTCTCTCATACCGTTAATCTGCTCGCTATGCTGCCTACGCACGTTCATGACATCGGCACGTTCACGCTGCAAGGCCTCAGTTAACTCACCTATTTTATCAAGTAAGTCTTGGCTGGTATTTTGCGGTTTTGTAGTTTTCGGTTTCGGTTGTTTATCGCTCATAATAATGCTCCTTCTAATGTACGGCCTGCGTGTTCAACTAGTCCCATAACGTCTCTGTAACTTTGCCTGGTTGGGCCAAGTACGCCAACATAACTATGGTCACTATATTGGCTCCTAAAACGGCTGATAATTAATGTACATTGAGCACTACGTCCAATTGGATTTTCGGCGCCTATATATACACTTAGTGGTTTATTTGGGGCTGCCTCCTTGAGCCAAGGCTCAAGATTATCTAAAAGGCTAGCAACTTGTTTTACCTGCTGGCCACCTATGAATTCTGGTTGACCAAATAGGTTGCTTAACCCCGACATGTATAGCTGGTCGCCTATTGTGGCTAATCCTAGGTTGTGAGTTAGCTCCACCAAGGTATCAACCGCGTTACGTATAGTGCGATCCGGTAATCCGCCGCCCTCAACTCTGGCAGTCAAAGCTCTCCCAGCGCGTTTATCAACAAAAGAACTTTGGGCATCGTTTATATTGTTAACGTAAAATCTATAGCCTTTATCTGTTGGAACGCGGCCCGCGCTAGTATGTGGTTGCGCAATGTAATGTGAATGTTCTAGCTCAGCCATTTCGGCACGGATAGTTGCCGACGAAACACCAAAAACTTTGGCCAGCAAGCTTGAACCAACCGGGCTAGCCACCTCAGCGTATTGTTCAATAATTGCAGCTAATATTTTGGCTTGTCTGTCAGTCATTTTATCCTCGTTGCTATGGCACTTGTTACTACCCTAGCTCAGGTCTAGTTTAACGCAGTTGGCACTCAACTGTCAAGAGTGCTAACTTATATAAATTATCGTTTTTTACTTCGGTGGTCTTTATTTATGTCTGTCTAGTTGCCATTTTATATTTGCAATCAAGTCATGTGCGACGCCGATTGCATCACCACTGCGCCCAATATCACCATGCTCAATCACTACAGCCGAGGTTGATTTATCATCGTTAATTAGTAATTGGAATGCTGTATTATCCAGCGCTCTTGGTATCTCCATTAAAGCACTTTTGTAGCGAACGGCTAGCTCTGATTCATCGAGCTTCCCCCTGCCGTTAAGACGCTCTTGCCACACTTCAAAGTTTGGTGGAAGCAAAAATATTGGCCTGAGCGCAGGAACAGCCTTGGCAAATTCTTCGGCTCCTTGTACATCAATATCCAGCACTGGGTTATTTTGTCGACTAACAGGTGCTTTGTAGGCATCAATACTCGTACCATAAAATTTGTTGTGAACCTTTTTAACTTCTATGAACTTGTTATATTTTACTAGATTTAGTACCTCGGACTCATTCACAAAAAAGTAGTCTACCCCGTTTAGCTCTAAAGCGTCATGGTTCATCCTCGGTTGCCGAGTTGTATGCGAAACGACTAGCTCGTAACCACCCTTACTAACGAGCTTATTTATGAGTGTGTTCTTGCCAGAAGCAGTTATTCCGCAGAGGAAAAGTGGCGGATTATCTGCTAGTAATTGCTGCGCCTCTGGCGGCATTGTGTATGTTTTAACTCTTTGAACTAAATCCTCATTTGTATCCATGTACCCATATTACAGCCCTAACATCTTTAATGTAAATTGATAATGCTCAACTACTCACATATTCCGTGCAATTAATGCTAAAAAGGTGTAGCATAAGTACAAACAAAGACGCCCAAAATTACCCCGTAGGGAGCTCGCAAGCCTACGGGGTTTTATTGTTTGCAACACTATGGGCTTGCGCATACTGCTATAATTAAGAGTATGGAAGCAAATGACTTCAATCTAAAAGACCAAGACGATAACGATAAAACTTTAGCAGATTTTTCTGGTAAGTGGCTGGTACTATACTTTTACCCTAAAGACGAAACACCAGGCTGTACTACCGAAGCCTGTAGCCTGCGTGATGCAAACGACGATATTATAGCCCTGGGCGCACAAGTAGTTGGAATCAGTAAAGACGACGGCGATAGCCACCGTAAGTTTAAAGCCAAACACCAACTGAACTTTACACTTCTATCGGATCCAACCGGCGAAACAATTGAATCATACGGTGCTTGGGGTAAAAAGATGTTTGGTGTGGAAGGAATTTTACGCAAAACTTTTATAATTAACCCTGGCGGCGAAGTTGTGAAAACATACGCTAGGGTTACGCCTCTCGGACACGGTGAGCAGGTTATCGGCGACCTAAAACAGCTGCAAGCTGAAGCCTAGCTCCGTAGCCTATGCTTCAGCTTGGCGTGGCAAGGAGACTTTGGCAGTAGTTACACCTGATTCATCAGACGACAGTGCAATTTCTCCGCCCAAGTACCCCATTATTAGCCGTGACAAATACAAACTTAGCCCAACACCACTATCGCTAGATACCTCGGCACTCTGACTGCGCGAAAACGGCATAAACAACCGTTCGAGTTTGCCAGTATCTATAACCTCACCGTGATTACTAATGGTTAGTGCGACGCCATGCCTACCCTGCGCTGCACTTTTAATAGAAACACGGCCGGCCTCTGGCGTGAACTTAACTGCATTGTCTAGTAATATGCGCGTCACATATTGCAATAAATTCTGGCTTTGGTGCAGCTGTATATTCTTTAGGTACTCAGAGACTCGTAATTTCTTATCAGTAATTGGTTGATTAAACTCTGCCAAAGCATTTTTAGTGTTCTGTTTAATGTCAAAACTACTCAGTGATTTACTGATCTTGCCTCTTTCTAGTTCAGCAACCAATACAAAGCGGCCTATTAGCGACTCTAGCTGCGCAAACACATCGTTGATTTGTGGGCTTGTTTGTAAGATTTTAGATTTTTCAAAGCTACCCTTAACTTGATCCACGAGTGGTGCCAACTCCTTGGCTGAGCGCATAATAAAATCGTTGCGGGCCTTGTCTAATACTTCCTCGTAATCACGTTGTTGCTCGGTCTTTTGTTGCTGTTCTCGCTGTTGATTGCGGCGCTTTAACAGTGAGTACAAAAAGCTACTTAGTGCCACAAATAAAATCAGCTGCATTATTATACCAGGAACAATCAGGTTAATTCGACGCGCTGAAATATATAAAACATTAATACCGATTATCAGTATTGCACTCAAAGCAATCGGACCGATCAACGAAAATGAGTGATAGAGATTACTGCGCGTAGTCTTAATATCGGGAGATCGAATGCTAAGCAAGTCTTTGTTCTGTTGAACGTCATCCAAAACCTGTTCGGCATGTTTATGCAACGCATCCGTAGAGGCCTGGGACTGCAATAACATGACATCACCTGCGTGAGCCATCAATGCCATTTCTATATTTCCACTCAAAATGGTCAAAGGCGTGCGGATATAATGCGAGGCTAGCATAATAAAATTAGCCTTTTCTTCCGCCAATTGTTTATCGCGTTCCAAAAGCTTAAGTAATGCTGCTATATACACGAGTTGATTCCTAGTTTGATACACGAGGCTAAGCAGCAAAAGTCCGAGTAAAACTAACACAATATACGGCATCGCATACGCTAATGGTTTTGGCGTAGACTGTGCGATCTGTTTTAAGAAGCTGGTCGCTGGAGCAAATAACCTACTCATAAACGATTCTGGGGCTGATCGGCCACTTGGGTTAGATGACGCAGAATCACCTGTTAACCCTTGGGAAGTACTTATTGATTTCCTGTCATTTACTACACTTATTTTAAAAGTCTTTTCTATTGTAGAGCCGTCTTTTAGATTCATGATAACTTTTACTGTATATCCACCTTTTTGCGGTAAATCCCATTTAACCTTGTAGATACCGCCATCTGGGCTATAGACAGTACCTATTAGTTGGTCATTTTGATAAAATTCTACACTTTTAATTTGGTCGACAGAAAAGTTTGGCGTAACTATTACTGTAAAGATATTACCGTTGAACTCTTGGTTGTCGGATATGTTGACAGAAAAGGCCCGCCCAGGCTGGGGATTGTCAGTACTTGGCGGTACCGGCACTACAGTAGCTGGCGCAGCTGGGTCGCAACCGACTGAATAGGCACAATCATCGTACGCGCCACTGTTATATGGCTGGGCTGCATATACAGG
>JBDTJP010000006.1:0-4572 GCA_039935755.1 Saccharimonadales bacterium (SeqCode) | reverse complement strand
GATTTATTAAGCGACCCGAAATAGCGATGAATCACCCGCCAATCTATCGCTTGGCCAGATACGTAAATATCCTTGTCATTTTTATAAGCTAGATCGTGTGCTAAGCCTTTGCCAAAACCAACGTCTAAATTCCGGAATTTAGTACGAGTACTATACGAACGTATTGCATTTATATGATCCAGGACGGTCAGCAAGCTAACCAAGGTCGTTCCCGAGCGGGCCTTTATGGGTAATGGCAACATAATTATACTGCCGACTTCCAGCGAATGCAGTATGTTATTGCGCCGTTTAGTTGCAAGCTTCTTGCCAAATTCCCGCCAACGCTTATCTTGTAAGTAAACAACCTCTATGCTTTTCATTTCAAAATCACGTGCGGCTAGCTTCTTGTAGCTATCTGTAAATTTTTGCTGCCAGGTAGCTGGTTCGAACTCGCGGGCAACAGCGACCAATGCCGCTGGACGTTCGTGCTTTATCATTGAGTCTATAGAACGATAGCCTAAGGCCTTTTTTAGGTTCTTGGGTGGGGTTTGTTTTAGGAGCCTTTTAGCTGATGAACTCTTTATAACCCAAGCACTCTTGGGGATTTTGGCTCGCTTAATATACTTGGCTATCGCCTTGAATATCGTGTCTGCGTCTGTGCCGTCTTGGGCTCCAATCGATTTTGACAGAAAGTTATCATGCCTGGCAGCTAAATTAATTAAAGCTTGGTACAGTTCTTTGGACTTTGTGTCGCAAGGGTCAAGACCAAGAGCTCGCAGCTTCATACGCGTGTGCCCGTATATATCGCTAGAGAGCCTTAAATCGACGTCAGGGTTGCCACATGAACGCTCTAAGCGCTTTACAGTCTCTCGCATCAGTTGTTCATCGGTTTGGGATAATTCGGCTATTATTTTACACACTCTATTTTGGTTTCCTTATAATCACTACCATTAAGCATACCACCGAAGTAGACCAGCGTAAAGCTTGTGCTTGCGGAAATAAGCATAAAACAGTACTATTGCACGATGAGTATCGAGATACAAGAGGCCCCAGAGACTATTGAATCACCGCCAGAGCTTCATTTAGTAGAGTATGTGCCACCGACTGACACGGAAAGACATCTAGGGGTTGCGATTGAACAAGCTGCCAACGGGCTGACCGCCGCACGGGCAGTTGGCGGCATTGCATTAGCAGAACATATAAAGGCTACCCCGGACTATCAATCTTGGCGTACGGTGGGTGCCTTTGTCATTCTAGCTGCAACTGATGGCGAAGGCTGGTTGTCGCGACTCGGCAGAAAGCTTCAGCGCAAGGACGAATCCAAGCGAAGGCCACTTAATGCCTATGGTGATCAATTGGCTGACAAAATACTCGTTAATGGAGTTATGCTCGCTATTGCTAAGCGTGAAAAGGCCAATGGTCACGACATTTACGCCAAAACCGTTGAAGAAGCGTCCGAAATTACGATAGTCCGCGACCTGGCAGTAACAGCCGACCGGGTTGTAGCCGACTTCCAGGGCATCGACACAAGAGCTCAAAAAGGAGGCAAACGTAAGGCAGCTGAGCAATACGCCGTTATAGCAGCAGCGCTTAGCCCTATTGCGAAAAACCCAATTGCGCGCGCAGGGATCGGTCTAGCATTCTTGCACACCATCAAGTCGGCAGTAGAGAGCGGCATATCACTTCATGCATCATTCAGAGAACGACGAAAAGCACGGAAACTTGCTAGAAAGGTTGTGGCCTGTACCACTCAGGAGCGTTCTGTAGATATTCCTCTATCTTTTCCTCAGTAAGCAATCCGGCCTGTGCGCCGATGTTCTGAACCACGTTCATGGAGTTTATTGGCGCCCACTGCAAAGCACCCTCGATGGTATTTCCCTTAATCAAAGCTGCTATGAAGGTTGATGCAAAAGCATCGCCAGCACCAGTACGTTCGTATGGAGGAGCTGGATCTGGGTAAGGCGGCATTTGAAGTCTAGACTTACCGTCTGAGGCATAAGCTCCGTCTGGTCCATCGGTTATAACCACAGTCTTTGGTCCAAGCGCGTGTAAGGCGTCCATTAAACCATGCAAGTCGTCGTAGTTCCCGCCAGATACCATAACGGCCTCTTCACGGTTAAGTATCAAGACTTCAGTACGAGCATATAAATTAGCTAGTTTTTCAGCACCAGCCTCTAGCTGGAAGGTTCCGGGCTGGAAAGCCATCTTAATGTCAGGGTTGTCATTGAGCCAATCGACTACCATGTCGTGATACTTCTCTAATGCATTTTTACTGATTGAGCTAAAATATACCCATTTTGGTAAATCATGTGCAGTAAACCTTGGCCATTGGTAGTTGTATTCCTCGTGGTTAATAAGGATGGTTCGTTCTTCTTTGTACCATAAAACATAGTGATAATTTGAAACCTTGCCATGATTTATACGCACAAATCTAGTATCAACGCGGTTAGCCTCCAAAGCGTCTATTATGTCTCGACCGAAGCCGTCATCTCCGACATTACTCACTAGGCCGCTATGAATACCGAGGCGTGCAAAGCTAACTGCAGCGTTGGAAGCGTTACCGACACCCTCAACAACGTGAGCTTCTTTAAAAGGTATCTTGGTGCCGAAAGGCATAGCCAACCATTTGCCTTGCTCATTATCATATACGTGCGCTCTGTCATCGAACAGCTTAATAAACGCGTCTGTTACGACATCACCGATTGATAATACTTCTAACGCCATGGCCCGCCACCCCTATCTATTTAATATGCTTATGCTTAGTTACATGATACCTGTTATTTAAGTTATTGCAAACAGCCCCGTGCATTACACCTGGGCCTTATCTGCAGCAACGAACATATCAATCTTAGCCTCAACGACTACCTGAACTGCCTCAATTACTTCTTTCATTAGCTTAACTACTGCAAACTCCGATTTATTCTCTTTTAAGGCTTTTTCGAGTGTATTACGATAAGCAATTCTAAGATCAGAATTAATGTTGACCTTCGTGACACCTGCTTGCGCCGCCTTTATAAAGTAATGTCCAGGTGTACCACTGCCGCCATGTAATGATATATTACAGTCTATAGCAGCCCGTATTGTCTTGAGTAGTTCAATATCTAACTTTTTGGGTACAGGATACTTACCGTGTAGGTTACCAATGGCAGCTGCATACGTATCGATGCCAGTCGCCTCCACGAAAGAGCGAGCATCTTCTGGCGTACTGAAAGTCTTTTTAATCTCTTCGTAGTCAAACTTCTCTGTAAATAAGTTACTACCACCACCGAAATAGTGCGGTTCGCTCTCTACCATGGCACCGGTTAGCCTGGCGTAATTCACAACTTGGCGTGTTTCGGCTATTATCTCCTCTAAAGTTGCATTTCTACGAGCCTGACTAATATCAATATGGATAAATTCAAAGCCAGCTTCTATGCCCGCAATAGCAGCTGCTATTGTTGGGCTGTGATCAAGGTTAATGTACATTTCTACACCATACTGCTGTTTGTAGTTGTCTACCATATCACGGACGTTATCAAGCCCTAACGCTTCGACTTCACCTTGGCTAACTTCGACTAATACTGGAGCGTTTTTAGCCTTAGCGGCTTTGGCAATAGCTATCAAAGTATCTTGATTATCGATATTAAAAGCACCTAGGGCATAATGTCCGTCCCTAGCTCGCTGCATAGAGTCCCTGGCAGCTTGGCAATTGTCTCGCATTTGGTGAAGTGTTAGTGGCATATTCCTACTCTTTCTGTTATCTTTTCTTGTCCATCATCGTGTGGGTGGCCATCATTATGTGTTTAGCGGTAAGCCCGAAATGTTCCAGCAAGTCCTTGGGATCGCCAGACTCACCAAAATGATCACGCATACCTATCCGCTTTAGTGGTACGGGGAACTCTTCGGACAATAGCTCAGCGACAGCTCCGCCTAACCCTCCGTTAATTTGACCCTCTTCTACGGTTATGACCATCTTGGTCTTTTGAGCACTCTTAAGTATGGTCACAGCATCTAACGGCTTAACAGTTGGGCAGTGGATAACCTCAACGTCGATACCATCTTTGAACAATTTTTCGGCAGCAACTAAAGCTTGGTAGGTCATTGTACCGGTGGCTACGATAGTAATATCAGTGCCCTCGGCGTAAACATAAGCATCGCCAATCTTGAACGGAGTCTTCTCTGTCGTAAAAACTGCTATCGGCTCACGTGCCAAGCGCATATAGTTAGGGCGCGGATCTTTTGCCATAGCTAGAGCAGCTTTCTCGGCTTCCACCGAATCAGCCGGTGCAATCACAACCATGTTAGGTAACACTCGCATAAGCGCTAAATCCTCGAGCATTTGGTGCGTTGCTCCGTCTTTACCGGTATACAACCCAGCGTGCGATCCAATAACCTTAACCGGGCGATCGTTCAAACATATAGTTGTACGAATTTGCTCCCAGTTACGACCAGGGCTAAAGGCCGCGTAGCTGCTAACGAAAGGTATTTTGCCCATAGCCGCCAAACCAGATCCGACCGTAACCAAGTTTTGTTCCGCGACCCCAACGCCTACGTATCGATCCGGGAATGCATCGCGGAACAAGCTTATCTGTGTTGAATCTGTTAAGTCAGCAC
>JBDTJP010000005.1:0-2654 GCA_039935755.1 Saccharimonadales bacterium (SeqCode) | reverse complement strand
TTTTGGGCCCATAGCTCAGCCGGTTAGAGCACCTGCCTTTTAAGCAGGGTGTCGTGAGTTCGAGTCTCACTGGGCCCTCCAAATAAGAATACCTTCCTCGCCGAAGGTATTTTTATTTGGTAGTGTTCCACTGGTTAGAACTCACGACGTAGATTTTGCTCTAGCAAAAGATACATGTCGTGCAGTTCGTTCGTAAGCAGCTATCACAGAAATTAGCTTCGATAAAGCTGTGCAACGCGCCAATGGGGGCCCTCACTTGGTACCCAAATCATCTAAGCTTAGAACAATAATAATTCGCCCCTGTTTCTTGTTATAATTCTACAATGAATATAAAACAACAATTGGATATCCTTAAGGACTTGGCACGTCTAGAATTTACTACCGGCTCGCCTAGTCTCGAAGTTGCTCTAGGTGCCGCTCAGTTTGTCGAATCGGCATTTACGCATAATGGAGACAATCAACCTAGCCATTCAGACCCAGTTTCAATTCTCAAAGAAGCACAGGCAGGAGCAAAATTTAGGTGCGTAGAATACAGTCATTTAGCCGCCTGGTTAATGGTAGCTTACGGGGTAGAGGCAAGGACTGTAAATATAATGACAAAAGACGTTGAAACGCAAGAATATGGGGCGGGGCACGTCGTTGTAGAATTTTATGGAGGGGAACGACACGGCTGGGTTATGGCAGATATTCAAGCAGGGGCAGTGGCAAGGTGCGCCGACAAATTGCAGTCATCACTAGAGCTTCGTGAGTCGATAAACGATGCTGCTATTGAAAATTTTGATGGCAGTGAATTTGTAGAATCAGAAGGAATGTTCAACGGAGATTACAAAGAATGGCTCAAACCGTATCTATATTTCATTGATAGACCCCAGGAACTCAACTTTGAATACACTACTGACTCGGGGCCACATTTTATGCTTGTCCCGACAGGTGATAAGCCACCAAAGTATTTTCAGCAGGCACATAAACTAAACCTCATCGTAACTTCACCAAATGTATTTTATAAGCGCCCAGATTAAATTCGGCGGAGCTAGGTCGCGCAGATGCTTACACCGAGCATGCCGCAGTGGAAAAGGACGAAGTCCGCTGTCTCACTGGGCCCTCCAAATAAGTAGTCAATAATAAACTATTGCAACTAAAATCCCTTATGGGAGGCTTTTGTTTGATATGATGTGCGCATGAAGTTAATGACTTACAACATTCTGAATGGTGCGAAAACTGAGATGGAAAAGGTACTCAGCGTAGTTACAGACGAGGCACCAGATGTTCTCGGTATCAACGAGGCCAACGGTTTTGACAAAGACCACCACAAAGTTTTGAAAGAATTTGCTTCGAGTTCTAGTTTCCCATATTTTGATTTAGCAAAGTGTGGAGATGGCGATGACTATCATGTAGCGCTATTTTCTAAGTACCCATTTAAAAATCTTACACACCTAAGTGGTTTCGCTAGGGCGGCCATCGCAGCAGACATCAAGACGCCTATTGGAACAATTTCAGTAATCGCATCGCATTTAACGCCCTACACTGAACAATTAAGAATGGACGAGATTGAGGAGTTAATTTCTTACGATAGTGCGTTATCGTACAAAGTTATCATGGGTGACTTGAACTCATTGAGCCGAGCGGATGAGTATGACCCAGAAATGCTGTTCGCTTTCAACGCAATGCAAACCAAGAAATTTACTGCCAAAGAACGTTTAATGTTTGATGCTACTGATAAGTTGTTATCTGCGGGATACGTTGACCCCGCCGTCGTTACGGGGAAGCAGAAAGTCCACACAGCACCGACGTCTATAAATGAGTTTAGGGCTCACAGTAACATGCGGCTTGATTATATACTCCTCTCGACTCAGCTAGCCGATAAGCTGAGCGGCTATAAAGTCCTTAAGGATGCTACAACAGATACTTCCTCTGACCATTATCCTGTAGTAATTGAGTTGCAGTAGATTTTGTTCTAGCAAAAGATGCATGTCGTGCAGTTCGTTCGGATGCAGCTATCGCAGAAGTTAGCTTAGAGAAAGCTGTGCAATACGCTGGTGCTTTGGCTTTTAATAGATACAGTTTATAATCGGCCTTAATGAGTGAAACTATTCCTAGAGTTGCTATATTGGCATCAGGCGACCGCGAGAGTGGGGGTGGCGGTAGTACGGTCGAAAGAGTAGTTCGTGATGTACTCGAGCAAAAGGTCGGATTCCAGATAGGTGCGGTCATTTGCAATAACCCCGAAGGATCCGTTGGCGTTTATCCTAAAATAGAAGCTCTTAATACGGAGTTTGGTTTGAAGGGTGATGACCGTATTGACGTGGAGTGGATTGGACCTGCCAACTATCCAGGCGGCAAGCTAAAAAGAGGCCAACGCCAAGAAGAATCGACCGCTATTTGCCGTTTGCTAGAAGCACGCGATATAGACTTTGTCCAAATGGCTGGTTACCTGCGTATATTAACAGGAGAGCTGGTAGAAACTTGGGCTTGGCAACCAGAGTTTGCTCTGGACCCAGTACATGATTTCAGGCAGGGGCTATATCACCCTGACGCTCGTATTGGTAATAATCATCCAGCTATTTTGCCTTTCATAATGGATGAGCATGGTCATGAGGCGCACGAAAAGGCTATACAATTGTATAGTGAAGGCCGTATTGAGCACACGGCTATGA
>JBDTJP010000004.1:0-3483 GCA_039935755.1 Saccharimonadales bacterium (SeqCode) | reverse complement strand
TCTAACAAGAACGTTCAATTTTTATACTCAGATGCCACGACGTTCTTTTTTATGGACGAGGTTTCGTATGAGCAGTTCGAGCTTTCTACTGCTGACATGGCTGATCAGGCAGGCTACATGAAAGAGGGTGACACTGTTCAGGCTCAGTTTTTCAACGACCGAGTTATAAACATTGAACTATCTAAAAATGTACCTCTCAAAGTTACCTACACCGAAGACGTTGTTAAGGGAGATACTACCAGCAGTGTCTTAAAAGAGGCGACCGTAGAAACTGGTATCACTATTAGGGTCCCGGCCTTCGTAAAGACTGGCGATATAATAAGTGTGGACACATCAACCGGCGCTTACCGTGAACGTGTTAAATAGATAGAAAGTACTGGATAGTATGAAGAATAGGCTTGATCAGACATTAGTTGGGCTCGCCTTAGTACCGACCCGGAGCCAGGCCGAGAGCTATATTCGACTTGGTAAAGTGACGGTGAATAAAAAAGTTATTACTAAGCCGGGTACCATGGTGACCGTAGACGATAAAATCTTATTAAATGTCACAGAGCAATATGTTGGCCGGGCTGGGCTAAAGCTCGCCTCGGTTGCACAAGTACTAAGCATAGATTTTAGAGATAAAACTGTATTAGATGTTGGCAGCAGCACTGGGGGATTTACCGATTACGCCCTAAAGCACGGGGCAAAGCTTGTTCTAGCGGTAGAGGTTGGCACCGATCAGTTGCACCCAAGCTTACATGGCAACAGCCGGATACAGCTTTATGAAAAGACCGATATTCGTGATTTTAAGACGACAGAAACTATCGATATAGTCGTTATTGACGTCAGTTTTATAAGTTTGCGAGAGATTTTGCCAACTGTTGCAAAATTGAGCAACAAAAGTACGCAAGTAGTGGCAATGGTTAAGCCTCAGTTCGAAGCTATCAAAAGCAATGTTAAGCACAAAGGCGTAATTAAAAACGATAAGATGCGCAGGGATATCCTAAAGGATTTTGAATATTGGGCTACAACTATTGGAAGTTTTAGAATTATAAATAAATCTGATTCCGAGGTGCACGGTGCCAAGGGCAACCGTGAACGATTTTATATGCTGAGCCCGCTATCTAAGGTGTTGTAGCCACACTCCGTGCTGAATCTATTGTTAGTACTTATGGTAAACTAGATTGTAATTATGTATTTCAAAAGCCGAGCCGAGGCCGGTCGCCAAATGGCAGATCAACTCGACGAGTATAAAAACAAACAATGTGTTGTTGTCGCGCTCAATGGTGGAGGCGTAATAGTTGGTGCTCAAATCGCTATGAGGCTGCACAGCAGCCTAGTATTGCTAGCCAACGAGTCTATTACTATTCCCGGCGAGCTAAACCCTATTGCTACGATGACATCGCATACCTTTACCTATAATCAAGATTTTTCACAGGGTCAGATAGACGAATTCTCTAGTGAGTACCGAGGCTTTATAGAGGGCGCTCGAATCGAGAAATTTCATCGTTTGAACCATTTGTATGATGACAGTGGAGAGGTAGACCGCAAGTTTCTGCGTAACCATGTGGTCATAGTAGTCGCCGATGCGCTTAACGGTGGTGCGCAGCTTGATGTAGCTAGTGATTTCTTGAAACCGATTAAGACCACAAAGCTTGTCGTAGTAACACCACTCGCCGACGTAAAAGCCGTCGATAAGATGCATTTGCTAGGCGATGACATTTACTGCATGAGTGTAGTCGAGAACCTGATGGACGTCGACCACTACTACGACGATAATAATGTCCCGAACACCGAAGAAATTTTAAAAATTATTCGTAATATAAGCCTCAACTGGAACCATCCAGGCTAAGCTGACAGGGTCAATCTATAACGACTTAGTTATACATGCGGTGAACATTGTGCGATTAGACGTTAAAGCGGAACTCAACTACGTCGTTGGGCTGCATAACGTAAGTTTTGCCTTCGGTGCGTACCTTACCGGCGGATTTAGCAGCTGTTTCTGACCCAGCCTCTATAAGATCATGATAATCGACAATCTGTGCAGCAATGAAGCCTCGCTCAAAATCGCCATGAATTACCCCGGCGGCCTGCGGGGCAGTGTAGCCCTGTTTGATTGTCCAGGCTCGTACTTCTTTGTCACCGGCAGTTAAGTAACTTTGTAAGCCTAATGTTTGATAGGCCGTTTTTATTATTTGCGTCAATCCAGATTCTGTTTGACCGTAACTTTCTAGCATTTCTAAGGCCTCGGTGTCTGTCATGTCCTTAAGCTCAGCTTCTAGTTGGGCGTTTACAAATAACGACCTAGCGGGTGCGACTAATTTGGCTAGTTCTTGTTGTTTTGCCGTGTCGTTTAGCGCTTCTTCATCGACATTGAACACATAAATCACCGGCTTTGTACTGATAAGCTGCAGGCTGTTTAGTGTTTTGGCAGTTTCTGTGTCTGCATCAAGCTCGCTTAGGATTGTTTGAATAGCCGGTAAATCGCCAGCATCTAGTTTAAGCTGGATTGATTCAAGTAAATCAACAATTGGTCGCTGTTTAGGGTTAGCTTTTGCCTCTTTTTGGAACCTGGGTAATGATTTTTCGACCGTTTGCAGGTCAGCAAGCATTAGCTCGGTGTTTATTACTTCAATATCGTCGCTAGGCTTGATCCGATCACTTACATGGGTAATGTCATCATCTTCGAATGCACGTACAATGTGCAAAATAGCGCTACACTCACGAATATTGGCCAGAAATTTATTGCCTAAACCTTCACCCTTACTAGCGCCTGCAACTAGGCCAGCGATATCTACAAAGTTTACCGTAGCGGGCTTAATCGGCGCATTGTTGTACATAGCGGACAGCTTTTGCAGGCGTACGTCTGGAACCGGAACGATACCAGTATTTGGCTCAATTGTAGCAAAAGGGTAATTAGCCGCTAAGATATCATTTTTAGTTAACGCATTAAACAGTGTGCTCTTACCAACATTTGGCAACCCAACAATCCCAATAGATAAACTCATAATAGACTATTATACCCAACAGGGGTGAATTAACCAATTGGCATTTTAACGTCTATTAGTTAATACAGGTATACGTATTACTTGCATAATATCAAAACTTATGCTACTATATTACATGTAAACAACCAAATAAAAATATGCCGGAACAACTACAAACCAGAACTGGACATTCGCGCAGCATGTTTTGCGCAACCAGTTGGTTTTGGTAAGCGCACAGTACGCTTGGTGAGCGAGGGTGGCGAGGGTGGCGAGGTCGCCTCCCGTGATTTAACACCTAAAGCTAAAGAGGATATGGCCCGCTAAAATTAGATTTTTGGCTACGTGTAAGTTATGTTACAGCGTGATTTGTAAACATCCACTAAGCTATTAGTATCAACTTAGCGGAGGGGGTGATATATGACAACTAAATACGGTAAATCCAGTCAAGAAATAGAACAAACGCAACACAAGCACCGAAACCAAAGCATGTTACGGAGCAATAAGCATTTATCGA
>JBDTJP010000003.1:0-16647 GCA_039935755.1 Saccharimonadales bacterium (SeqCode) | reverse complement strand
TCGCTACGAAGAAGATTTTGATATCGCTAAGCAACTGCACCTTAATGCTTTTCGGTTTGGGATAGAGTGGTCCCGTATAGAGCCACAGGAAGGTGTTTGGGATGAAAAAGAAGTCGAGCACTATAGGGCGTACATAAAGGAATTACGTAAACGGCACCTAGAGCCATTCTTAAACATTTGGCATTGGACCATGCCAACTTGGTTCACCGACAAAGGCGGCTTTAAAAAGCGGTCCAACCAGTCTTATTTTTTAAGATTTGTCCAAAAGATTGCCGATGAATTTGCCGAGGACGTAAATTATATAATTACTCTAAATGAGCCAAATGTATATGCAAGCTTTGGCTATGGTACCGGCGAATGGCCGCCAAGCGAAAAAAATTGGCTTACATTCCTTCGGGTTTATCGTAACCTCACACTAGTGCACAAAAAATCATACAAGATTCTAAAAAAGGCTCGTCCTAGTTTGCAAATAGGCATCGCACAGCAGCTTTCTAACATCCAGGCCAAGAGGCCACACAGTACTTTCGATGAGTTTTCGACTAAATGGATGAGATACTTTTGGAACTGGTGGTTTTATAACCGAATACGTAATCAGCAAGATTTCGTAGGCTTTAATTATTATTTTACAGATTACTACACAGGTTTTGTGGAGCGTAAAAATCCTAAACTACCCGTAAATGATATGGGCTGGTACATGGAACCAGAAGGCGTGTACCCACTGCTTATGCGAGTATGGGCGCGCTATAAAAAACCGATTTTTATAACCGAGAATGGGCTAGCTGACGAGGATGACCAATATAGACGTTGGTGGATAGAAGAGACTATCGTAGCTATGGAGCGAGCGCTAAGCGAGGGTGTGGATATTAGGGGTTATTTCCACTGGAGCTTGTTGGATAATTTTGAATGGGCCTATGGTTGGTGGCCTAAATTTGGGCTAATTGCCGTCGACAGGGAACACGACATGAAACGGACAATTCGCCCAAGTGCTAAGTGGTACGGCGACAAAGTCAGAGACATAACCAAGACGTAACTAGTAAGCATCACCAGACTATTGACATAAGATATAGCTTATGCTATAATGCTTGCTATGAGTAATAGATCAGCTTTACCAGATATCAGCAAGCCAAAGCGTGCAGACCACGCCGGCTATCATCCTAACTATAAGATGCGTCGTAAGTTTGCTGCCGCAGCATTAACTACTGTAGTTCTACTCGGTGGAACATACGGGAAGCATGTATATGATGGTATTGAGGCAAATAACAAACAGCCGTCATGTGATGTAAAAGCTAAGTCAGGCGATAGCATTAACTTGATAGTAGATAGAATTAGCCTAAAAGGCGATGACGTAAGAGAGGAAAGTAGCAAGGTCTTTGATGGCATTACCGGTGATCAGCGAACACCAAGTAATACACCTAGCTATTATGTTGGCGGTGACCATGGTGTTATGACCGGTGACACCATTAGGATTGGACATGTTGAGCCAGACGTTTGTAAGGCCGTTGGCGGTACACCAGTTGCTGCGCACGTGAAGGTTGTTCCCCAAAACCATTCGTAATAGCCTAGCGTAGCAGTGGATAACTTATACACTACATGTTGTGTCCAGTGCTGAAATATTGTAAAACTGTGGATAACTGCTCCGGAAAGGGGCAGTTTTTAGTGTAAAAAGACTTGCAAGTGGGTAGTGATGGGTTGTACACTCATGTCAGTGGGTTGGCGTGGGTAGCGCAAAACAGACTACTTACCGCAAAAAATAAAAACCACTAGTAAATTAAGAGGACCAAATGGCCACAGACTACTTTGAAAGGAAGCTTGACGATAAGCGGCGGTTAACAATACCCGTCGAACTTCGAGCGGAATTTTCTAGCGGAGTAGTTGTGACGCGTGGGTTCCAGCAATATCTGCATCTATACCCCAAACAGGTATGGGACGAGCAGGTTGAGTCGCAGCTGAAAGGGAATATCCTGGACGAGCATACGGCTGACTTGAACGTTCAATTCCGAATGGGTAAGACAGAAGCTCTGCCAGACGAAAAGCAGGGCCGAGTTAGTATAGAACAGCATCTGTTGGACTATGCGGGCATCAAACGCGATGTCGTGGCAGTGCGCGCTGGGCGCTATTGGCGTATCCAGGCTGCGTAAGTCTACTTAAGTTCATTAACAATTTGGCATAGGTCTAAGGTTAGCTATCTGGCAGGCAACACGTGGCAAAGCAAGGGGCACCACGCTAAAAACCCTCGTACATTCTATAAAACACCTCCCAAAACTCCACCTCACACATAAGTCTCTCAACTTAAGGTAAGAAAGTCAGGATTTAGTCGGTTTTTCAAATCGGATAAAAACATTCTGAGCTTGTCTTACCAAACAAAAACAAAAACAACAAAAAAACAAAAAGTTGGCTGCTAGATAGGTGACCTTACAAAAACAAAAATGTAGGTCGTTTTGAATATTGTAAAAGATATTCAAAGCAGGAAACACCAAAATAAACACCAAAATAAAATACGGATTTCTTCTTAAAAATGAAGAACAAACAACACATTCCAGTGTTACTGGACGAAGTCTTATTATATTTGAATCCAAGCAAAGGGGAAACATACCTCGATGTAACGGCCGGATATGGAGGACACGCTAGTAAGGTTCTGGAACGCACATTAAATCCTACGGGAGCTACTCTTGTAGATCGCGATCAAAACGCGGTTGCCGCGCTACGCGAACAAAAGCAGCTAGTTGGTGCTGAAGTAATCCAAAAAGATTTTTTTAGCGCTAGTTCGCAACTTTTAGAGCAGGGCAGGCAATACGATCTTATTTTGGCTGATTTGGGCGTTTCTTCACCGCACCTTGACAATGCAAGTCGCGGGTTCAGTATTAAGGCAGATGGACCGCTAGACATGCGCATGGATCAGCAACAGAAACTGACTGCTGAAACTATAGTTAATAACTATAGCGAGGCGGAATTAGTTAAACTGTTGCGTGAATATGGCGAAGAGCCAAAAGCACGGATCATTGCACAGCGTATAGTAGAACACCGGCCGTTTACGACTACCCATGAGCTTGCAGCTATCATAGCCCGAGCTTGGAAGGGGTCGGCAAGGTCCAAAGTTCACCCAGCAACCAGGAGCTTTCAAGCGCTTCGGGTAGCAGTGAACGATGAACTAGGGTTGCTAGCAGTAACACTGCCAGCTTGGCTCGATTTACTGGCCCCCGGAGGGCGAATAGTGATCATCAGTTTCCATAGTCTTGAGGACCGACTAGTTAAAAGGTTCCTGGGCGAATATGCTGGTGACCGCTACGACGCTCCCCTAAAGTTACTAACCAAAAAACCGGTTACAGCAGGGGAACAAGAATTAGTTTTTAATCCGCGAGCACGTAGCGCAAAACTACGAGCCGCAGCAAAATAAAAAAACAAAAGGAAGGGGAAGCATATGCCAATACAGGTTAAAAACCTCTCCCGAGCATACAAGGTTCGCGTCAAAGTGATGTAACCAGTGTGCGAACGCTCTTGGTGGCTTTGGTCGCCAAGAGCACCAATATCAAACATAAAAACAAACAGATAAAAAACATATGACATACTCAAGCTCCTTAGCAATGAATAGACAGCGATATGCTGCAAACCAGCAAAATACGGCAAAATTCAAGGCCGGAAACCGTACCATTGGACCAGTTAGTAACACCATTATGTTAATTATTTTGGCGTGTCTCTTGGGATTGATATATTTAGCGCAGGTGACTAAGACCAACGCGCTTAGTTATGCCATGAATGATATGAGCAATAAGCAGACACAACTTACGGCCGAGCATGACAACCTAGCAGTAAGTGCAGCCCGCTTGCAGTCCTTGCAGCGCGTTCAAGACAGTGATACAGCCAAGAGCTTAGTGTCGCTATCTCCGTCCGGCACGGTTCGTAATTAGTGTCTAGCACGTGGCCCGTAGGTTATTTATAATAGGTAGTGCCAATGAGACCACAACACACACAATATACCAGCTCAGGCTCATCAATCTTGCGAGTTAAGATACTATACGCAGGTCTACTTTTAGTTATAGCAATATTTATAATGCGTTTGTTCTACCTGCAAGTACTCAGACACGATTATTATCAAAAAGCTGCTTTGCGAGGGCAACTAAAGCAATACGAAATTACCCCTGAACGCGGCACGATATTAGCTCACAATAATGGCAGCACTACGGCTATCGTACTAAACCAAACCTTTTATACGCTTTACGCTGACCCATTGTTTATTAAAGACTCTAAAACTACCGCCGCTGCTGTCCAGAAAGTCATAGGTGGTGATCAAAATGACTACCAGGCCAAGATGCAGGCTAAGTCTCGGTACGAGATTTTAGCAAAAAAACTGTCAGGCGAACAACGCGATACTATCACTAAGTTGAAGCTTAAAGGTATTGGCATGCAGGAAACACCGTATAGGACGTACCCACAGGGCCAGATGGCTGCCCAGCTGCTAGGGTTCGTTAATGATGCGGGTAATGGTCAATATGGTATTGAACAGGCTCTGAACGACCAGCTCAAGGGCAAGCCAGGCGAGCTTAAGGCTATAACTGATGCCCGGGGTGTTCCGCTGGCTGCCAATAAAGATAATATCGTTAAGGCGCCGGTGCACGGCAAGCAAATACTACTAACTATTGACCTAGGAATGCAGCAACAACTAGAACAAATTGTTAAGGCGCAAACTGAGGACACTAAAGCTACGGTGGGCAGCGCGGCAATTATTGATATAAGCGATGGATCAATAAAAGCCATGGCTAATTACCCAACCTATGATCCGGCAGAGTTCTATAAGGTAACTAATCAATCCGTATTCACAAACGCTGTCGTGAGCGATGCATATGAGGTAGGGTCTATTATGAAGGTACTTACAGCGGCGGCAGCACTAGATAACCGATCCGTCACAAAGAATCAGACATACTATGATCCTAGCCACTTTACGGTCGATGACGCAGTTGTCAAAAACATTGAAGAGGATGGTGGGCCCGGGGTAAAATCTATTGCCGATGTGCTACAGCTATCGCTAAACACTGGAGCTACTTGGTTGCTTATGCAAATGGGCGGTGGCCAGATAAACCAAACTGCTCGTGAAACTTGGTATAATTACTTAACTAATCACTACCAATTTGGCAAAAAAACTGGGATTGAACAAAGCTACGAGAGTGCTGGCGTGGTGCCAAGGCCCGACGAAGGATACGGCCTGAATATTCGTTACGCTAACATGGCCTTTGGACAAGGGCAGACTGAGACGTTGCTACAAATGGGCGCGGCTATGTCAGCGGTACTGAATGGCGGTACTTATTATAGGCCACACATCGTAGACGCCTATGTTGGCGACAATGGAAATGTTAGTAAACAAGCTCCGGAGGTTGTTAAAAAAGACGTAGTTAGACCCGATGTTAGCGAGGACATGAAAGAGTATATGGAGTACACTATTCAAAAGAATTATCGCTTTTATGGCCAGACAGGTGTGCGCCCTGAGTATGGTTTTGGCGGCAAGACGGGTACGGCCCAGATCGCTAATCCTAACGGCGGTTATTATGATGATCGGTTCAGTGGTACATTCCTAGGATTTGTTGGTGGTGATAAGCCGCAGTACGTGATAGTAGTAGGTTATCAGGAGCCCCACGTTCCTGGCTATGCTGGATCTACGGCAGCGGCGCCGACTTACTTTAAGTTAGCCAACATGTTGATTGATAATTTTGGAGTACAACCCAAAAAATGAGTTGTCAGGTATAATAATAAGGATAAATCATGCAAGAAACATTACATATAACAATAAATAGTCATACTGTCGCCCGTATTTTGCTGCTGGGTAGCGTAAGCTTCCTACTCAGCATGTTACTGACGCCGATTTATACCAAGTTTGCCTACAAATGGAAATGGTGGAAGAAACCCCGAGAGCGAGCGATAACCGGTGAGATTGCGACCTTATTTAACAAGCTTCACGCCGCCAAGCACAAACGCTTAATCCCAACTATGGCGGGTGTGATTTTTGTAGTAGCAGCCGCTACGACAACTCTCTTTTTTAATTTGAGCCGTACAGAAACATGGCTACCGTTGGCCGCGCTAGTAGGAGCCGGGTTTGTAGGCCTTATAGACGATATAATAAACATTCGTGGCTCCGGCAAGGGCGTGGCAGGGCTGCCTTCGAAGATCAAATTCTTACTTATGACTATAGTAGCCACAATCGGTGGCTGGTTCTTTTTTGCCAAACTCGATGTTAATAGTATCTTTATTCCATGGGTCGGTCACATGTCTATCGGCTGGCTGATAGTACCTTTATTTGTACTTGTGGTTGTATCAACTGCTAACGCCGTTAATATGAGCGATGGTTTAGATGGATTAGCTGGTGGGTTAACCGCAATAGCCTTTGGTATCTACGCCGTTATTGCATTCCTAGAGCACCGCTATGGAGTAGCTGGATTTTGTATGAGTATTGTCGGCGGCTTGCTTAGCTACACTTGGTTTAATGTTAACCCAGCTAGATTCTTTATGGGTGACGTGGGGTCATTTGCGCTTGGTACGGCACTAGGTGTCGTTGCGATGATTACCGATACAGTGGTTTTGCTACCGATTATTGGCATTGTATTCGTTGCCGAGGCCGGTTCAGTTATTTTACAAATAGCTTCTAAAAAACTAAGAAATGGTAAAAAGATATTTAAGATTTCCCCAATCCACCACCACTTTGAAGCTAGCGGTTGGCCGGAAGCCAAGGTAACTATGCGTTTTTGGATTATTGGTCAAGTTGCAGGTATCTTTGGACTCATACTGTTCCTGCTTGGTGGTAAACCGTGAGCCCACGGGCCACTAGACGTGCCGCTTATGCTGATCGACAGGGGCAAAGACGCCACCGTCCTGACTATGTTCTTTTTACCGTCACAAGTATTCTGTTGGTTATAGGGCTGATCGTTATTTATGCTATAAGTCCCGGTTTAGCTGCCCAGAAGAATGTTAGTGATAACTACTACGTAGGCAAACAGCTAATCACGATAATACTCGGATTAGTCGCTTTTGCTATTGTTGCAAACATACCAACAAAGACCTGGAAGTCGCTACAGAAGCCACTCATAGGAGTAGCTGTGTTCGCGACCGTTGTGGCGCTTGCTATGCCTACTAGTGCGGATTATCCGGCGCATAGGTGGATTCGCCTAGGTGGGTTTTCATTACAGTCAGTTGAAGTAGTCAAATTTAGCTTACTGATTGCTTTAGCGATATTTTTAGCGGAAAAGGTCAGGACAGGGAAGATTAGTAATGTTAAACAGACCTTCACTCCGCTTATGTATGTCTTGCTTGGGCTTGGCGTAGTTGTAGCAGGCCTCCAGCACGACCTGGGGTCTATGGGTGTTTTAATGGCAATGATTGCCATCATGGCTTTTGTGGCGGGCATACCCATTAAGCGTGTTCTACAGTTTAGCGTGCTAATTATCGTTCTAACATTCTTAGCGATATCCACCAGCGCCTATAGGCGAGACCGCATATCGACCTATCTGCATCCTAGCAGTGATTGTCAGAACGCCGGCTATCAGGCATGTCAGGCGCTTATTTCTGTAGGCTCTGGTGGTATTATCGGTAAAGGGCTTGGTGACGGGGTTCAGGCTTATGGTTATTTACCTGAGGCCGCTAACGATTCTATATTCGCAATTATAGGCGAAAAATTTGGGTTTTTGGGCGCCACCATAATACTATTTTTGTATGCTGTTCTGTTTTCTCGGATAAAGAACGTGCTAGAACGTGCCCCAGACTTGTTTTCGCGGTTTGTTGTGGCTGGTGTGCTTGCGTGGTTCGGCACTCAGGTCATAATGAATGTTGGCGCTATGATTGGCATACTACCGCTTAAGGGTATAACGTTACCATTTATAAGTTCAGGCGGAACTAGTATTATATTCATGTTGGCAGCTGTAGGCTTGGTATTCAATATCTCTCGCTACACTACCTTTTCAGTAAATACAGATATAGAGGAGCCAAGCCATGAGGATACTTCTCAGTGGCGGCGGAACAGGCGGACATATAACGCCCATACTAGCCGTCGCACATGAATTAAAGCAACTGTCTCCCGATAATCATACAATGTACGTTGGAGAGCGCCACGGTGCTTTTGCTAGCCTTGTGGATACTGACGTTATTGATGAGGTCCATAACGTTTATGCCGGTAAGTTTCGTAGATATTACGGCGAATCGAATATTCGGCGTATTTTTGACATAAAGACTAATCTAAAAAACCTACGCGACTTAGGATACTTTTGTATTGGTACAGCTCAGAGTTATCGTTTGCTAAAGAAGTTAAGGCCCGACGTAGTATTCCTGAAGGGTGGTTTTGTTGGTGTCCCAGTTGGGATTGCAGCAGGGCTGCTACACATCCCTATAGTTACACATGATTCAGACGCGATTCCAGGCCTCGCCAATAGGATCGTCAGTCGCTGGGTGAGTAAGCACGCTGTTGCAAATAACCCTAGTGAATATTCTTACCCCACCGATAAAGTTGCCCAGGTAGGTGTGCTAGTGGAGCCAAACTATAATCTGGTAAAGGGAGATGACCAAAATAGATTTAAAAAACAACTAAACTTACCACAAGATAAGCCTCTATTGCTTGTTACTGGTGGAAGTTCTGGGGCGGTACGTATCAATGAGGTGATAGTTAGCATTGTGGCTAAGCTACTTAGCGATGAGCCAGATCTTTGGATTGTGCACCAAGTAGGGCAGGGGAAAGGCAATGTCTATGGTGACTTCAAACACGATAGGCTAAGGGTAGAAGAGTTTTTGAGACCTATGTATGTGTATACCGGCGCTGCCGATCTGGTCGTAGCGCGTTCTAGTGCTAACACAATCGCAGAGCTCAGCACTCAGGCCAAGGCGGTAATAGTTGTGCCTAGCCCTTTCTTAGCTGCCGGACACCAGTTAAAAAACGCAGAAAGATTAGAAGAGCAGGGGGCTGCAATTGTCTTGCAAGAAACCATGTTGTATGACGTACAACATGGTATGTTAACTCAAGTTGAGTATCTTCTGAGCCACGAAGATGAAAGAGTAGAACTGGCTAGCAGACTGCACGAACAAGCAACCGAAAACGCTGCCAGCAAACTTGCAGTGATACTTATAGATTTCGCTAATCACAAGGAACATCATGTTCAAAAAACCTAACAAAGCTACTCCGAAAACACGTCGTAGCCCTAGCACTCCCAACCGCACGGCCGCCTTTTCGTATTACAACCAAAAGCGTAGTCCTAGCGACTTAAACGTAGGGCGCAAACGCCAAGGTCCTGCTGCCTTAATTGCTGTGACGAGTAGCCGTATTAAGCGCCGACACCTACCTGAACTTGTAGCTTGGTTCGCTATTGTAGTGGCCATTATGTATTCGTTAACTTTGCAAACTGCGCCTAGAATTAATGTTGTTAGCCAGCCCGGCACTGTCAGTCGCAGCCCAGAGGTGTACAAAGATGATGTGCAATCTATATGGCAATCTAGCTTTCTAAATCGGAGTAAACTAACAGTCAAGACGGGTGACATTCGAGGGGGCATACAGAAACAATTCCCCGAAATAGTTGATATTGATATAGAACTGCCATTACTAGGGCGCCGACCCGCCATAACGCTCACTACGGCAGCACCAGCCTTCGTGCTATCAAGCACTAACGGTTCGTTTTACGTGGATCGAAACGGTAAAGTTTTAGCTTTGGTCAAGGATGTGTCAAAAAACAACGTCGGAACGTTAATAAAGCTAATTGATGAGACTCAGACGCACGCCACACCCGGCCGACGTGTCGTATCCCAGCCCGCTGCTGATTATTTAATTAAATTGAACCAGCTCTTAAGTTCCGCCCATCTGAACGTGGATTCAATAACTATGCCGCCTAAAGCGGCCAATGAAGCAGATGTACGCATAACTGGTGAGGCGTATTTTGTGAAGTTCCTGATTGGCAGCAATGAACAGCAGGGAGTAGGTGCTCTAGTTGCCGTTCAGGCGAAGCTAGATAATGATCACGTCACACCAAAAGAGTATATTGATTTACGAGTCGACGAAAAAGCTTTCTATAGGTAGGCCAGTCACAGACCGGTAGTCCCCCCGCTACACCGCTATTCTAGTTCGTAAAATGTTCATGTTTTATTTATGTACACATATTGTAAAAAACTATACTAACATACAATAATAACAAAAAGTCAAAAAACTATATAAAACCAGCAGGAGAGGGGAAATGCAAATGAAGACAATCAAAGCCGTGAAATTGCAAGGATTTCACGACAGACTGTGGACAACTTATGTGTGGATAGATTTTAGGTGTGCATAATGATCGAGCTTCGGCGACAGAACAGATGAGACAAAACTACATACCAAGCTGCAGAAACTAAATGCGACATTACGCGGTAAAATGACACACAATCAATAATAGTCCCCTGCAGTAGGGGTAATCCATGTCATCTATTAAAACTATATGCGTGTCGCAAAATATACATTGTGCGACGTTGTACGTATATGCGAAACATGTGCACTGCTTTATGGTTTATGTCATCGAGTTTTGGTTTTCTGTCCAGCCACATGTTTTTTATTTTTGTAGCTAAGCCCCCGCTGCCAACACGCTGCTACGTCTAAGTATGTTTCATTTGGTTTTGTAATCGTACCGATCATTGCCTATGTATACATCATAGCTGTGTTCGTAATATGTTCATATAGTGAACAATCTGCCTAATATGTTGTTACGGAAGCGAAATTAACGGCTCAATATCTACTAGCCATAGGCCTCTACCTAGTGCCGATGGCGGACTGCCTATTACGAATTGGTTTGTATGCATATCTGTCAGATATGCTCTGACGATGTTTTTAGAAAATAGACGGGTTCGTCTATCGCGGTAGTCGCCTAAGGCTATAGAGATTGCTCTACTGGCTAGGAAATCAGGTTTGGTAGCATCGATGACTGCATCGACTTCGGCGGCAAGCAGATAACCTTTTGGTAGTAACTCTGAGGGCTCTCCATCGTCAAGAATTGTTTCGCCTGCTTCATACAGACCCCATTTATGGCCTATCACATTAGCAGAACAATAATCAGCAACTATGTTGAGCTCTTCGTCGGCGGCTCGTAGGGCGCCCTTGAGCGATACATAGTCATCAGCGTTAAGAGTGGTACGGCGTATAAATGTATCAGTGCCTAATGGGGCAACCAGGTCTGGCTGCTGTGCTGCATCTGCGAACTTGCTCCTGGATACAATAACATCGTCTGTACTGAATATGGGCAAATCCAGGCCGTGGTTACGTAGGACTGCAGGCATAGCGGGAGTGTATGATTTGCTCATGAGTTTGGCTTATTTATACAGCTAGGCAGTTTGATTATTCGGCTAGAGCGTAAGTGGCTTTAGCGACGCGCTTGAATTGTGGCTTGCCTTGTAGGTTCAACAAAATTGTAGTTTCTTTAACGAATCGGCTCTTGAGCACTTGTTTAACAATTTCGTCGCGGTGGAGAGGCGCTTCTGCCTTTTTAAGTACATCAGTAATAATGTCGGCAACAGTTCCCTTTTTATATCCCCACTCTTTTAGGGCATATATACCGCGACCAATTAGCACGAAGCGCTTGTCTTTGATAAGTTCGTTGTGAATAGCTTGGGTAGTTACGTCTTTGCGCTTAAAGTCAGATTCTTTTATAGCGCCAGCGATTTCGTTAAAGTGCATGTGCTTGCCCTGCTCTTTTAGGATGACGTAGATTTTATCGCGTATGTTCTTAGGGTTGACCATAGGCCATTTGATTAGTCCCCAGCGGCCATTTAGGGCTGCTAGAGCCTTACTTGTGCTCGCTAGTGCGCCAGCGTGCTTAGCGTCGCTCATACCAGCCTCTTTAGCTATATCTTCTATACTTGCAGGCTTACCAATAGTTTTGATAGTAGCAATTATTTGGTCAACTTGTTTTTTGGCAGTTTTTGCGTCGTGAACAGCGGCTAGGCCGGTGCTTAAGTAATAATGGTCATTGTCGTCAATAACAATAAGCTTTGGGCATAGCTGAGCTAAGAATGATACTCGTGACTGGGCAATACGTGTGTTGTCCTTTTCGATCTTCCCTGTCAAAACATTAACGCGAGATATGTTGCCACTGTCCTTTAGTAGCTCGATCAGGGCATCCTGCACCATAGCAATATGCGGAACATTCCCAGCAGCAGCTTCGGTCTTTAGCTTAGTAACTACTACCTTTTCAAGTTGCCTAACGCGCTCACGGGTAATACCCAGTAGCTCCCCTATCTGTTCTAGGGTTTCTTTGCGGTCAAATAGTCCAAAGCGTCGTGCGACAATCTCGCGTTCGCGTTCTCGGTCAATAGTACCTAGTACATCTGTTATAATCTTTTCAATCTGGAGCTTGCTTGCTTGTGCGTCAGCCATGTAATGTAATCCTTACTTTGTAAACATCAATGTTTCTATTGTATAACATATATCCCCTGAAGTCAATACTATTGTATCTATAGCTTATTGTATCACGAAATAGACGTTCTGACCGAATCTATTACATAGAAGCTTACGATAGTACAAGTTGCTTCTCTGTAAAGTTGTGGATAAATAACTAGATACTAAAGTTTATCATTTGCGTTGGTGGCCAAGCTTCATAGAATCTAGCTAAAAAGTATGGTTATTTTTTGGCTTTACGGCGAGTAAAGCGTTTTTTAGCAGTTGGAGCGGCTTTGATTAGCTTCTTAGCTTCTTCGTGGGTAACGTCCTTAGGATCGGTGCCTTTTGGTATTTTGGCGTTCTTTTTACCATCTGTTATGTATGGTCCGTAACGTCCCTTTAGTACCTTTATGCCGTCGCCGAAGTCTGCAATATTCTTTTCGGCTTCAGCCTTAAGCTTGTCTGCATATAATTCGCGTGCTTGGTCCTGTGTGATGTCATGTGGATCAAGCGGCTTTATACTTACAAACAGCTTGTCTACGACTATATATGGGCCGAATCGTCCGATGTTAGCCTTTATCTCTTTGCCATCATCAGTTGTACCAACTAGTCTGGGCAGCTTGAACATCTCCAAGGCTTGTTCTAGTGTTACGGTCTCTAGTTTTGCGCCTTTAGGCATAGGAGCAAACCTAGGCTTGTTGTCTTTATCTTCGGTAGCTCCAAGTTGTAGCATAGGGCCAAATCTGCCAAACCTAGCTAATATTGGTAGGCCAGACTTAGGGTCAACCCCAACTTCCCTGGCTTTAGCAACGGTGCTTCGGTCAATTTCCCCAGATTCTCCTATAAGCTTTTGGAATGGACCATAAAAGTTCTGGAGCATTTTATTACGATCTAATTTATCATTTGCGACCCTGTCGAACTCTTCTTCTACATTGGCCGTAAACCCGTAATCGACAATCGGGTTAAAGTGGTCATTTAGGAAGTCGCTCATAATGCCGCCACTAGCCGTTGGTACTAGTTTGCCTCGATCTGAGCCAGTTTTTTCCTCTACAAGCTCTCGTTTGATACTATCGCCGTTAAGTTCTAGCACTATAAGTTCGCGTGGTGTACCCTCGGATTCGCCTTTAATTGCATATCCACGAGCTTGAATCGTATTGATAATTGTTGCGTAGGTTGAGGGCCGTCCAATGCCGAGCTCTTCAAGCTTTTTAACTAAGCTACCTTCGCTGTAGCGAGCCGGTGGCCTCGCGAATACCTGCTTTGCTTGGGCCTTTGTAAGCGGCAAGTTGTCACCTACACTTACGGCTGGCAATATGTCGGCGTCTTTTTTACTACTGCCATAAACTCTTAAGAAACCATCAAATATTATAACTTCACCCTTGGCCTCGAAGGTTTCGGTGCTGCTAGAAATCTTGATAGTTACAACTGTTCTTTCTAGTTGTGCAGGCGCCATTTGGCTAGCCAGGGTGCGTCTGCGAATTAGATCGTAGAGTTTTTGATTGTATTCGTCGCTGCTGGCTTTAACGATACTTACATCTGTTGGACGGATAGCTTCGTGGGCTTCCTGGGCTCCCGAAGACTTAGTTTTATAGGTACGTATTTGGTGGTACTTGTCACCAAATTCTGACTTTATGTAATTAGTCATTTGACTTAAGGCTTGTCCGCTTAAGTTAACCGAATCGGTACGCATGTAGCTGATCTTACCTTCTTGGTATAGTTTTTGGGCTGCCGACATCGTGGCTTTGGCGCTAAATCCGAGTCGACTGTTGGCTTCCTGTTGCAGCGTACTGGTTGTAAACGGTGGACGTGGATTGCGGGTACTAGGGTTAGTCGCCACGTTACTGACAGAGTAAGAACTACTAATAAGGCTTTCGAGGAACTTATTAGCCGTATCTTCGGTCTCAAATCGTTTAGGTAGTTCGGCTTTTAGAGTATTATCATCCACAGTAAATTCAGCGGTTACCTTAAAGTTAGACGAACCGTTAAATGCCTCAATCTCACGCTCCCTTTCTACGAGTAAACGTACACCGGGTGACTGTACGCGTCCAGCGCTACGCCCACCAGGGACCTTTCTACGGACCACATCAGATAAATCGAAGCCGACTATACGATCAAGTATCTGCCTAGCCTGCTGCGCTTGTACGAGGTTCATATCGACATTACGAGGATTTTTAACAGCGTCTTCTATGGCACCTTTGGTTATTTCGTGGAATACAATTCGTTTTGTCTTGAGGGGGTCTAGTTTTAATACTTCGCATAAGTGCCAGGCAATCGCTTCCCCTTCGCGGTCTTCATCGGTAGCTAGCCAGATTTCTTCTGATGTTTTGACGGCCTTTTTAAGCTCGGTGATGACTTTGCGCTTCTCTGGGTCAATTTCGTATGTTGTCTTAAAACCGTTTTTTACATCTATGGCATCGGTGCCGTCTTTGTTCTTTTTTGCAATAGATCTTATGTGCCCGACACTAGAAAGTACCTTGAAGTCACTGCCGAGATACTTCTCGATAGTCTTGGCTTTGGCCGGGCTCTCTACTATAACTAAATTCTTGCTCATGCTTTATAACGTTAGAGGGTTTAGTGCATAAATGCAACAAGAACTAACACTACTATGCTTTACTGGGTCAATGCAAATAATTATTTGGATCAGGTCAGTTACATGTTTCTTAAACCTGTTACTGGCTGAGTTTCCATCCTGCCCAAATGCCCACAATTGAGCCGATTGTGCTTATAAATATACTCCAACCACCAAGCATGTTGCCGTGGTCAAATAAGCCGCCGATTGCTCCGCCAGCTATACCGCCAACCAGTATGCCGACCCATATGTATGTTTTTGCTTCCATACATATATTGTAAACCTATGAAGCGTTAAACAAGGCTATGTTTATTAACTTTCTAGGTTATTGACCAGTGTCCTGCCCCAAGAGGCCGAACTTTGCCTGATATTTCAAGCATAGTTAAACTTTGGTTGAATATTTCTGGGGTAAGCTTACTATTTAAGAGCAGTTGGCTGCTATCGGTTGTGCCCGACCCAAGTAGCTTGAGTATAATAGCCTCTTCGGCATTTGACGCCACTG
Organism: Saccharimonadales bacterium (SeqCode); assembly: GCA_039935755.1. Classification (GTDB taxonomy): domain Bacteria; phylum Patescibacteriota; class Saccharimonadia; order Saccharimonadales; family JBDTJP01; genus JBDTJP01. Next base: position 1,221 of record JBDTJP010000003.1, on the reverse strand, counting down.
GTAGGTTAAAGCGTATTTGCTCGTTTATACCTAGTGCATGCAGTATGTCTTGTGTGCTCGTCACTGGGGTGGCACCAGATTTTATTAGATTATTTGTACCCATACTGTTTTGGCTAGTTATATTGCCAGGTACTGCTAGCACTGTTTTGCCTTGGTCGAGTGCGAAGTTGGCGGTGTGCAGGGTCCCACTACGCTCCGAAGCTTCAATAATCAGTAAAGCATCACTTAACCCAGAGACCAACCTGTTACGAGCTATGAAGTTAGTTTTGTACGGCTCGGTTCCGGTTGGATATTCGCTGATAATAGCCCCGCCACTGTCCAGTATTCTCTTAGCTATATGCGTGTGGCTTCTTGGGTAAAAGCGGTCAAGCCCGCATGGCATCACAGCGACCGTGTAGCCGCCAGCATTCAGTGCGGCCTCATGGGCTCGCCCATCGACGCCCAGCGCTAGACCGCTAATAATGGCTATCCCCCTTGCAACCAGCTCACTTACTAGCCTGTCGGTGACCTGTTTGCCATAGGTAGTGACACTACGGCTACCAACTACACTAACCGTAGGCATAGTCAGCAGAGGCGCTAAGTTGCCACAAACGTATAGCTGCTTTGGTGGGCTGGGTATAAGTTTTAAGGACTCTGGAAACTCAAGGTTTTGATATGATATTTTCTGAATATTAGCTGAAGTCATAGTACTATATATTTTACTGAATAATATAGTTTTTTGCTATAACATAAGCATTTACAGGGGTAATAAAATTATCATTTCCAGAGTGAATATTTGAACAATACACAAGTATATATTTAAGTATTGACATAAAGCCATTTATTTGCTAGAATAGCAACCTGTAAGTCCGGTAACGGAATTATGTACCTTTTACCCCCTATACTAACATCCCGATTCGTCGGGATATCGTTAGATTGTTTTAGAGCGTGCCATGTAAGTTGTTACCCTCCACTTATCCTAGCATCCTGATTTATCAGGAAGCGCTCTAAGACATACTAACCCCTTTAACTAACCCTCTCGATTTATCGAGAATTCAAAGCGAGTCTCAACGATGAGTTCACCTCGGTGAACCGGCACGGCACTTTAAGGAGTTTTGGTGCACGATGCTTCGCTGCGGTGGGTTGAAGGGTGATCCCTGTGGCACGTCCTGATTTTTTGCGAGACAGGAGGTGCCCGGAAATGAGCCTACAGCGGTGCCCACCCCCTCTGTAGGCTCATTT
>JBDTJP010000002.1:0-5885 GCA_039935755.1 Saccharimonadales bacterium (SeqCode) | reverse complement strand
CGATTGCTTCTGTTAATGAATAACTTTTATCTGCCTCAATTAGCTTAGCGAGCTCCTGGAACTTTTTGCTCTTACGTTCTAGGGTTGTGCGAGCAGGCTTTTGTATAATTTTAGGTCGTTCGGCAGCTTCGGCCTCAGTCTCTTTAGTAGTTTGTTTGCGCTCTTCTTTGGCAATCTTTTCTTCTACCTCGGCGGTTGCCTTGGCGCTCCGCTTACCAGACTTTGCAGTTGTTGATTTTGTTTCTGCCTTTGGCTCAGCCGTAGTACCAACACTTGCGATTGCCGCTTCGATCTCTGCGATTGTGTTCTTCTCTGATACTTCTAGCTTGAGTTTCTTTGCTTCCGTTAGTAATTCTGCTTTCTTTGCCATAATTACGACTCCTTCTGTGGTGCTAGCGGCTCAAGGCCTCCCACGATTATTTATACTTCTTCGTCTGTTCTGCTAAAAAACTCATCTAATTCCCATTCTGCTATAGGGGCACTAGGGTCTGGTCCCATGGTATCGGTCCATGCTTGGTCAGTTAAAGCTTCTGGGCTATCCACTAAAGCTTGATTATACGCTCTCATGGCGGTCCGTCGCTCTGCGTTTCCCATGATTAACTAGCCCTCTACCTCTACGCCCATACTTCGGGCAGTACCAGCTACCATCTTCTTGACAGCATCAATATCACTGGTGTTCATATCGTGAGCTTTGCCAGTAGCAATATCAGTTAAGTCCGCATCAGATAGCTTCTTGGTGATCTTTTCGGTGTTAGGCTTGCCTGAACCCTTCTTGATACCAAGCTTGTTGCGTATAAGGTCATCGGTTGCTTCACTAACAACTCTAAATTTCATACTTCTGTCATCAAACACAGTTATATGTGCAGTAACAGTTTTACCCATCATGTCTTTAGTGGCATCGTTAAATGGCTGGATAAAATCCATCATGTTAACTCCGTACTGACCTAGGGTACTACCTACTGGTGGAGCTGCACTGGCTTGGCCACCCTTAAGTTTCATTTTCAAATTTGCTTTAACGACTTTCGCCATTGTTATTTCTCCTTTTTGAACAACCTGGTTGAAGCATAGGTTGCTCGACTACTTATTAGTAGTGCGTAACCGATATACTCTAACAGATATGGGCTTAAATTTCAATCTGTAATTACTACTGACAACTAACGATGCTAACCTAGACGCGCTTAACTTGTAGGCTATCTAGCTCAACCGGTGTTTCACGGCCAAACATGTTAACCAAAACCTTAAGCTTGCCCTTAGTAGCGTCAACTTCGTTGATAGAGCCATCAAAGCCTTTGAATGGCCCATCGGTGATGTTAACCACTTCACCGATGTTAAAGTCGATCTTGTGCTTAGGCTCATCGCGGCCCATTCGCTTCATAATTTTTTCGATTTCTTCGTCTTCTATTGGTGATGGGTCAGTTCCACTGCCAACAAACCCTGTAACACCTGGAGTGTTACGTACTATGTACCAAGCATCTTCGGTCATCTTAACTTCGACAAGTACATAGCCCTGGAAGATTCGCTTTTCAACAATCTTTCGTTTGCCGTTCTTGACTTCAATCATCTTTTCTTTAGGTACGAGTACCTGGATGATCTTGTCCTTCATATCCAAGCTCTCGGAGCGTTGGCGTATGCTTTCAGCTACTTTTTCTTCGTAGCCGCTGTAGGTGTGTATTGCGTACCAGTGTCTTGTCGCGTCATATCGTTTTACCATTGTTATATGTCTCCTCTTATCACTATTTCAAAATGAAGTGTTTAAATACTTTGTCTAATCCATAATCTGCCGCAGCAATAATTAAGCTAAAGAATATGGCAAATACGAACACTGCAACACTAAGCTTGGTCGTTTCCTTGCGATCTGGCCATTCTACCTGTTTTAGCTCTAGCCAGCTGTTACGAAAGTATTTAAGTAGCAATACAGTTGACAGCATTCTGCCAATAAAACGCATAGGCCGGGTTTTAAACGGCCTAAGTACGAATCTAAACGGATGTAGTATTCGCTTTATGAATTTCCAAATAATCTGGAAAGGTTTAGCTGCTATGCCACCGGCTCGCTTGATTTTACGAGTTTTCTTAACTCCACCTAATTTTTCGGCACGATCCCTTACGGTTTGTGTCTTCTTTACATGGTTCTTCTTGGACGTTGTTTTCTTGTCTGCCACCATTGTTCTCCCAATTAAAAAGATCTACATGTAGTAGATCCGCTACTTGTCAATATAGCACAGAGGTAAATATTAGTAAAGAATCTTAATATGGGCCTTCTATTTATTCAGTTGGCTAGCTATTAATAGCCGGTAGTTGCTACAATACGGTTATGCCTATTGCGTGGTTGGCGACTTATTTATTGGAGGCCTTGTTCTACTCTAGCCCATTACTATGGCGGTTTCGTCGCGCATTCGCGCTGTTACTTATATTCATAACTATTGTGGTCACAAGTCTGTTTATTCACGAGCTTGGCATGCTATTTGGTATCCCTATGGGTATATTGGCTCTGTTTAGAGTCGGTAACCTTGCCAGAATCTTAAAGTCACGTATGCATAGCGAATACTTACGCCAATCCGTTAAACGTACGGCCTGGTGGTTGCTTGTTGGCCACGACGTGGCGCTTTGGGGATTTATCATACCTGTAATAGTCGTGCCAGCTCAGTCGTTAGTTGTTATGCAAGCCTCTCTGGCAGCTGTGTCGCTCATATTGTTCCTCATAACTGTCAAAAACATACGCAAACTGCGTTTTATGGCCCCTAGCTCTTTCCTGACCGACCAAGAGCTTCCTACCGTCACTGTGGCCATACCGGCTCGTAACGAGACCACAGACCTCGAGGAGTGCCTAAGGAGTGTTTTGGCTAACGATTACCCCAAATTAGAGGTTATAGTGCTAGATGATTGCTCTAGAGGTAAAACAGCCGAGATTATACGCAGTTTTGCGCACGATGGTGTCAGATTTATCCCTGGGCTACCTCCAGAGGAGCGCTGGCTTGCCAAAAACCAAGCTTACCAGCACTTATATCAAGAGGCTAGCGGTGAGCTAATTCTGTTCTGCGGAGTCGATGCCAGGTTCGGGACAACAGCGATACGTAGCATGGTTAATGTACTGGCCTCTCGTAACAAATCGATGCTGTCGGTACTGCCAGAGCGTGACAACAGCACAACCCGCGCCGGATTTTTGCAGCCTATGCGCTATTGGTGGGAGTTGTCATTGCCGCGGCGTTTGTTCAACCGTCCAGCTGTACTCAGTACTTGCTGGGCTATCGGCCGTGAAGATCTGAAAAAATTGGGTGGCTTCGGGGCTGTTAGTCACTCAATCACCCCAGAGGCATATTTTGCCCGCGAGCTAGTCAAGACAGATCAATATAGCTTTATCCGTAGCTGCAACGACCTGAGGGTATTTACGGCTAAAAGATTAAGTGATCAGTGGTCTACGACTATTCGAACACGCTACCCGCAGCTGCGTCGTCGCCCGGAGTGGATATTGACCCTTCTTACTGCCGAGATCGGCTTTTTGTTGCTACCGTTCGTTCTGCTTGTTGGCAGCATTTGGTGGCAAAGTATTAACATGTGGGCAATGGTTTTCACCTGCGTAGTTCTGGCAATTACACACATACATATAGTCATGACTACTAACCCGGCCAATGGCCTGCTATCGGTATTTAATTTCCCAATCGCAGCCCTTAGCGAGGTAATCGTCACGTTCGTGTCTATGATTCAATACGAATATTTCACTATATCCTGGAAAGACCGAAATATCTGCATACCTGTGATGCATGTATATCCTCGCTTGCCTTACGAAAAGTAATTTGCAGATCTACAGGTTAGGAATAAAGATAGTAAAGGTTGAGCCTTTGTTGAGTTCGCTCTCTAGGCTAATTTTAGCGTGGACTAAGTTAGCTAGCTTGGTTGTTACGTAAAGCCCTAGCCCTGTGCCGTTATTTACGCGCGTACGGTAATCTTCGGAGCGGAAGAACTTATCAAATATCTTATCCTGATCTGGTTTGCTGACACCTATTCCTGTGTCCTCGACGTAAAACTCAACTCCTGAGCGCTTAGATTTAGCCCCAATAGTTACGCTCCCGTGCTCGGTGTATTTTATGGCGTTAGTTATAAAGTTCTGCAGTATCTCGCGTACATATAGTTTAGATGACTTAAGTAGCTCCAGGCGTGAATCAATATTGGTTCTGAGTGTTAGTCCCTTGGCCTCGGCATCGTCATTGTGGCTACGGGCTAGATCCTCTATAAGTTCATGTGCGTTGATAGATTCAACGTCTAATTTAAGTGTGTCGCGCTCCGCCCGCGATAAGGTGGCTAGGTCGTTTATCATACCGCTCAAAAAATCAATTTGGGTATGGGCTTGCTCCAAAGCTTCTTTAATAGAACTCATGTTTGCGCCCGGTTTTTCAAATATATACTGTGCGTTGCCTATGTTGCCCTCGGCAATGGCAATCGGCGTGCGTAGTTCGTGGCTGATAACACTTATAAACTCATCACGCTCTTCTTCTAGCGACTTTTCCCTGGTAATGTCGCGGATTAGTATAACGTGGCCTTTCATGCCTTCTTGCCCGTAGCCTAGACGCACCGGAGCAATACTTATGTACAAGTTAATAGCACTACCGTCGTCGTATCCTAGCAGCCAGTCGCGGTTGGTGTACTGCGTTTTAGCGTCAGCAATCACTTGCTGTATATCAACTTCATGTTTCAGTGCATCGTGTAATTTAAGGATATTACGTATGTGCTTGCCTCTAAGCGAACTGTTACTGTCCAAAATGTTAAGCGCAGCACCGTTAGACATAACAATCTTGCCTTTTTCGTCCACTGCAAGCACGCCATCGGCCATACTGTTTATAAGGCTTGTTAGTCGCTCACGCTCCAGCTCGGCGTTCGGGGCCACTACAGATACTACGTTGTGGGCGAGTTTTTTGGCAGAGCTTATAACGCGCTTGGTACGCTTTTTTGGTGTCTTTTTAGTAGCCATGAGCATTATTATAGCTTATGTAGTTCTATCTTGGGGTAAAAGAATCGGCTGGTATCCGCGAATTTCTTTTCGCTTTAGTGGCAAGTTAGTTACGTACTCACCCAGCTCCGTCCAAAACGGGTTACCATGTGCCATTATCTTGGTGTGAACCAACTCGTGCAGCAAAACGTAGTCTATAAGCTCCCAGGGCAATTGCATCAGGTAGCAGTTAAGCGCTATATCCTTTTTAGAGCTACAACTACCCCAGCGGGCCTTTAATTGCTTAATAGCCAGCGAATTGTAGGTAAATCCGTGCTGGGTAGCTAATATATCTAACCTCTGCGGCAAAAGATGGCTAGATTCTTGCTTTAGGGCTCTAATAGCCGCTTTGCTTAGGCAAGATTGGGCAGCTTTGTCGGTCGCCAACATATCTGGTGGCAAGGTTACCACTATCGCAGTTTTAGTGATTCGGCCGGCTGGCTTGGCTACATTAGCTATTCTAAACTCCACCCGGTGATGCTTGCCAACTCTATCCCCATGTACAAACGGCACAATCTTACTACTGGCTTGTTGCTTATTAATCCAGGCAATCTTACTTAAAACAAAAGCCTCGGCAGCATGGTACGGAGTCCACGATGGTATGCTTACTTTAACGTTGCCGCCAGATGTAATACTAAGTCGTAAACTCTTGGAACCTTTGCGTTTTTGCAGTGTAACTGGCCCAACGCCAATTACATCTATTATCTTTTGTGCCATAACAGGCTACTGTCGAATAAGAATATTACGCCTGGCTGGGTCAACACGACCGGCTGCAGGTGATGGTACGAGATTAACTAGCGCCGGTTTAGCCATACCAGCCGTAGCTTGATCGGCTTGTAGTAGACCCTTGTCATAAAGTCGTTTAATAACGTTACTACGCTGCGTTTTAAAGGTGTGCTTACCG
>JBDTJP010000001.1:0-3868 GCA_039935755.1 Saccharimonadales bacterium (SeqCode) | reverse complement strand
GACATAAAGGATAACCAGGATTTATGGGATTGACGATAGGTATATGAGACCGATAGTATTCTTCGGTAGCGGCCCGGTTGCAGCAAAATCGCTAGAGCTACTGGCTAGTGATTTCAAGATATTGGCGGTCATAACTAAACCAAAACCCGCCCACCACCACGGCTCTTTTCCTGTGATCGATATAGCAACTCAATTAAATCTCAGTATATATACAGCTAGCAATAAGCAAGACCTGGCTATATTATTCAGAAATGAAATATTCCCTTCCGATTTGGCGGTGCTAATCGATTTCGGTATTATAGTAGGTCAAGATGTAATAGATTATTTTCCAAAAGGCATAGTAAACTCTCATTTTTCACTACTGCCAGAGTGGAGAGGTGCCGATCCTATAACTTTTGCTATTCTGTCAGGTCAAAAACAAACTGGGGTCAGCCTGATGCTTTTAGTAAAGGCCATGGACGAGGGGCCTCTTTTAGCCCAGGCAACCTACGATATTCCAGAAGATGTAACTGCTACTAGCCTTACTGATGACCTCATTGAGCTTAGCTATAAGTCGCTACAAACCATTTTACCCATGTACTCCGGTAACGAAATTCAGCCCGGCGAGCAATTGGACGTATCTATTAAGCCGAATCAAGGTATCTCTTATTCACGTAAGCTTACCAAGCAAGACGGCGTCTTAGACTTTAATAAATCAGCCTTTCTATTAGAGCGCGAAATCCGGGCCTTCATAGAATGGCCAAAGAGTAAGACCAAGCTGGCCGGCAAAGAAGTTATTGTCACCAAGGCACATTCTGTAGCTTCTGCTAACCCTCACGCTAGTATAGGGGATATCGACGTTGTAAAGGATACTGGTGTCCTGAGTATAAAATGTGCAGATGGATCTCTTTGTGTAGACATGATTAAGCCCGCTGGCAAAAATGAAATGACCATTAAGGCTTTCCTGGCTGGCTACGGCCAACACTTATAAACTTGGTTCAGCGCTAGCCTAGCATTAACACACAACAAGTGCCCTAAGATTGTGGTTAGTCGAGTTGAGTATCTTGCGGTTGCGTGGAAGCAGCAATAATCTGTGGCGCAGTAGCCTTTATCTCTGATTTCAGCTGTTCTAGCTGGCTAGCGACTACCTGCTTATAGTCCGGGAAGTTCGTTTCTAGCCATTTTAACGCACCAGCCTCATCGTTACGGTCAATGTATGACTCAAAGTCCGTAAGCTGCTCATCTGTCATCTGTTCGGCTAACTTCATGCCAACACGCATTTCAAGTGTTTCGTAAATATGAGCAAGCATCTTGTTTTTATCGTCGGTCGGCAAACCTGCCAAACCAAGCTCTTCTAGTAGTGCATTGTCGAGTTTAAACATATGTGTTCCTTTACTGTTTGCTATATTCTAACGTATTCGGCCGACTAAACGTATGCCATAACACCTAAAACTATAGCAATTACTACCCCACAAATAAAGCCTAACCCTATAAATTGTCTATACTGTAGATGTTTGAACAACGATATGTTCGTGGTTTTGGATTTTTTACTAAAATCTGTTGGCGTTAACTTACTCTTAACCTGCTGAGCTGTTGATGACTGTTGCAGAACATCCGCCAGGCTGACCATAGGCTTTTGTTTCTTGGTAGGTATATCGCTTTTTAAGTCTTTAGTTAAAATTTCATGTCTATCAAAGTAAGATTCTTGCTCTTCATTATCAATTATCTCGTGGGGTAGTAACGACTTTTCTTGGCGAAGATCAATGCTTTTCAGATTAGTAGGCTCACGCTGCTCAACTTTAGTATTTGGCCGCTCTAAGTCACGACGCTCACTCATATCATGGCTTAATATCCAGTCAGCAGCCTTTTCTGAATCACTTAATTTAGGGTCAACAGGCAGACTCTCTGGGTTAAAAGGCGGTGGATATAGTGGTGTCTCCCCCATAATAGGTACACTGTACAACTACAGTAGTGTACGCGCAACCACTTGGCGGCTAAACACTTCCACGTGGTCACCCTCTTGAAGCAAAAGACGGCCTTTAGTAGCTAAACTGATACCACACATGTCGCCTTCAAACACTTCTTTGGCCTCCTGCGGGCCTCTCTTAACGCCAGTTACTTCGACTTCTGCGATAACTTCTTTGGCACGAATAACACGTGCTAATGCTGCTGGTATGATCTTTCCTTTTGTAACTTCTCCGCCACAGATGATCTCTGTCTTGGTCGTCTTAAATATAGCCTTGACCACCAGCCTGCCTATCTCTGTTTCAACTACTTCAGGAGGTAATAATTCTTGGAGCTCAAGTTTTGCATCATCAAGCAGCTCATAAATAACCTTGTAAAGCCTTATGGACACCTTGTCGCGCGCCGCAAGTTGCTTTATGTTGGTAGGCATAGGTACGTTAAATCCATACAGAATCGCACTAGAGGTTGCGGCTAAGTGGATATCATTTTCGCTAATCGTACCGACACCCGAGCCAACTACTCTGATAGCTACCTCATCCGTATCAATGGACTTTAGGCTATCAATAACTGATGTAAGCGATCCTTGAACGTCTGCTTTGATTATTACGTTTAGCTCATTAATGTCGTGACTACGGTTAATCATCCGCATAAGCTCTGCGCTGTTTATATCAACTTTCCCACCCTGTCGTTGTTTGTCACTCGATTCTTCGGCTAGGCTGCGAGCTGTTTTTTCATCAGCTACAACCATAAATGTGTCTGCAAATTCTGGCAATGACTTGAATCCAGTCATAACTACTGGAGTCGATGGCCCGGCTTCTTTGAGTGGCTTGCCTAGTGTAGACTCCAGATTACGGAGGCGAGCATAACTACTACCGGCCACAATAAACTGTCCTGGCTTGAGTGTTCCGGCCTCTACAAGCGCTTCAGCTACGGAACCACGGCCTTTTTCCATGTGTGCTTCAATTATCAAGCCTTGGGCAGGTACATCATCATCAGCCCTTAGCTCCTCTAAATCAGCAACTAGCAGAACTGTATCTAGTAACTCCTCGATGTTTTTGCCAGTTTTAGCGCTGACTTCAACAGTAGGTACATCACCACCCCAGATTTTATCATCTGGTACTACGCCATTTTCTGCTAGCTGACCCTTGACCAGTCCGGGGTTTGCAGCTTCTTTGTCCATCTTGTTAAGAGCAACAATAATTTTAACGCCAGCCTTGCGAGCAAACCTGATAGCCTCAACAGTTTGAGGCTTTATACCGTCATCGGCAGCAACTACTATAATGACTACGTCTGTTAATCGTGCGCCATGCTCACGTAAAGCAGCAAAAGCCTCGTGTCCTGGTGTATCCAGGAAGGTAATCGCGCGACCTTTCCTCTCTACCTGGTATGCCGAAATATGCTGCGTAATACCACCGGCCTCACCTTTAGCTACCTGAGCACCACGAATAGCGTCAAGTAAGCTGGTTTTACCATGATCAACATGACCCATAACCGCTACTACCGGAGGTCGAATCTTAGCTTTATCACTAACTGCCGGCTTAACCCGGGTAGCTTTCTCGTCGTTTGCCTGCTTACGGACTAGTTCTATGTCAAGGTCCAACTCGGTCACAATTATCTGAGCGGTGTCAAAATCTATCCGCTCATTAACTGTAGCCATAACACCATTCTTCATAAGCTCAGTAATAAGCTTAGTTACAGGAATGCTGAGATGTTCGGCCAGCGTGCCTACGGTGATCAGATTGTCAATTTCTATTGTTGTTGCCATAGATCACTCCTTCCAGGCTCGCTAGCCTAAGTTTAACTTTACATACTATTTTGTATCTTTGAGACTAAGGGCGATTTTACGCCCGCTAGTATCAATATCGATAACTTTAAATTTCTTAACTTCGTTGAGCTGGAAAATCTTTTCTGGATCCATACCCTC